>JANNRY010000483.1:0-3001 GCA_031401935.1 Betaproteobacteria bacterium
CCCAGACATTCGAATCGCGACAACAAGCCACCAGGAGCCTCACGACCATGAATTCGATTGCGCATACAAAAGACACAACCAGTATTGCCATCACGCGCATCGCCCGTGATGTGCTCGGGCTGTTCAAGTTTCGCATCGGCGTCATGATCATGGTCACCGCGCTGGTGGGCATGGCTGTCACGCCCGGCCCCGCACTGGGACTCGCCAAGGTGCTGATACTCGCGCTGGCGGTGCTGGTTTCAGCAGCCAGTGCAGGAGCGTTCAACCAGTATTACGAACACCAAACTGATCGGCTAATGCCACGCACCCGTGGACGCGCCTTCGTGACCGGTGCACTGCCGCATACGCCTGCATGGTTGTTACTGATCGCGCTATTGTTGGCGGTTTCGGTAGGGGCTGCCGGTCTGCTGCTCAATTGGCTATCGGCAGGCTTTGTGTTCCTCGGCGCGTTTTTCTATGGCGTGGTCTATACGGTATGGTTAAAGCGGCGCAGTTGGTTGAACATTGTTGTGGGCGGTCTTTCCGGCAGCTTCACCGTGCTGGCTGGCGCAGCAGCGGTAGACCCGTCAATAGGCCCGCTCCCGTGGATACTCGCAGCGGTGTTGTTCCTGTGGACGCCACCACACTTCTGGAGTCTCGCAATCGCCAATCAAGCCGAGTACGCCGCCGCCGGAGTGCCGATGTTGCCAGTGGTGGTTGGCACGCCGCGCGCGGCGCGTATTGTGCTGTGGAGTACCGTGGTACTTGCCGTGACCTCGCTGCTGCCGGTATTTTTCGGTGCCGGTCCCGTCTACTTTGCGGGTGCGTCTATCGGCGGCGGCTACTTTGTATTCAAGGCGTGGCGATTGGCACAAGCGCCTTCACGTAAAGCGGCGATGGGTGCGTTCTTTGCCTCACTGATTCAGTTGAGCTTGTTGCTCGCCGCCGCGACACTCGACAGTCTGTTGCGCTGAACGCGTGGCGCGAGATGCGGCCATGTCCATTCAGTTAAAGGCTGTTTGCAACGATTGCAGCGTGCCGCTGTTGAGTCTGCTCAGGACAATTGCCGTTGTCATCCTGGCAATTGTGATGGCGGCCTCGACGCATGCCGATACATCGCAGGGCCAAGTTCCTGCTCCCGCTACGGCAAAAGAAAACACGGCCCTGGGCCTCGATCAAGCCCGCACGCTGCGATCGAGCCAGGCGGTGATCGGGCAACAGGTAAGTGATTTCACCCTGCTTGATCGCGAAGGTCGTCCCATTCGGTTGTCCAGCTATCGCGGCAAGCCACTGCTGGTGAGTTTTATCTACACCGCTTGCTTTCAGGTTTGCCCGCTCACCACGCGCGCACTGCAGAAGGCGGTCGAGGCGGGACGCAATGTATTTGGTACCAATCAATACAACGTCATCAGCATCGGCTTTAACCAACCGTTCGATACGCCACAGGCATTGAAAGCTTTCGCGCTCCAACACCGCATTGACCAGCCGAACTGGGAATTCCTGAGTCCGCATGCGTCCATCATCGAACAGCTGGGACGCGAATTCGGTTTTAGTTTTGTCGCAACCCCGGCGGGCTTCGATCATGTGTTGCAGGTGACATTGCTCGATGCCGAGGGACGCATCTATCGGCAAATCTACGGCGACGAACTCAATGCCGACTCGTTAGGTGAACCGCTGAAGCAACTGATGCGCAATGCGCCGATTGCCGAGCAACTGAAACTCGACGATCTGATTGAACGGGTTCGCATCCTTTGCACCGTATACGATCCCAAGACAGGCAAATACCGCGTCAAATACGACCTCCTGATCGAAGTCGCGGGCGGGGTCACATTCGCGCTCGCGATGCTCTGGTTCTTCGCTGGCGAATGGTGGGCTCGCAGAAAGACTCGGCGCACGCCGCCCCGCCCCGCCTCGTCTACCCGCTGCAAAAAACCCAGCCACGGTCTGACCTAGCGTGCTGACTATTTTCCAGACCATTGCGCAACGCGCGTTTCTCGCCATCGAAAGCGTTTTCAACGCGGTCTTCGGCGAACGACTGAACCCGTTTTACTACCTCGGCGCGATCACCTATTTCCTGTTGTGGATCGCCATCGCAACTGGCTTGTATCTCTATGCGTTTTTCGAAACCAGCGTCGTCCATGCCTACGCCTCAGTGGAAGCCCTGACCCACGGCCAGCAATACATCGGTGGGGTCATGCGCAGCGTCCATCGTTACGCTTCCGATGGCCTGGTACTTGGCATGGTGTTGCACCTTTTCCGCCATTTCACCTTTGATCGCCACCGTGGCTTTCGCTGGTTTTCCTGGGTTTCGGGTGTGGCTCTGCTGTGGCTCGCCTATGCCTCTGGCGTCAATGGCTACATGCTGCCTTGGGATCGCCTGGCACAGTTCATCGTCACGGCCACCACCGAATGGTTCGATGTATTGCCGGTGCTCGGCGGTGCGATGGCGCGTAACTTCATTTCCAACGCCAATGTCAGCGACCGTCTGTTTTCACTTCTTTCATTTATTCATATCGGGCTTCCCTTAAGCATGCTGGCTGTACTTTGGATCCATACCCAGCGGGTTCCGGGCGCCCGGACCAACCCGCCGCGCCCGTTGATGGTCGGCATCCTTGCGACCATGATCGTGCTCTCGCTCATCAAGCCCGCACTCAGCCAGGCACCCGCCGACATGGCAACGATGCCAACGATGGTGGCGTTTGATTGGTTTTATCTGCCTGTGTACGCACTTATTGACGGCGTGGGGCCCGGAAAAACCTGGCTGCTCGCCATCGGCGCGACGCTGTTACTGAGTGCATTACCGTGGTTGCCGCCACGCTTCGCGGGCAGGCAAAAGCGTTGGAATCTTGCATTGCATCCGGATGACCGCATCATTACCGTTCACGCTGGCGAAACCCTGCTCGATGCCGGATTGCGCGAGGGATTGCCGATGCCGTTCGAGTGCCGCAATGGCGGCTGCGGCGTATGCAAATGTACCGTGCTTCACGGTGAAGTCACGTTGCTGCCGTACCAGGAGGCGATG
>JANNRY010000484.1:0-8846 GCA_031401935.1 Betaproteobacteria bacterium
GTGGGGTTTTTCATCGTGGCGCTACAAATGGCCCAGCGCGAAATTTTTTTGAAATAATTGATGCAGCTTCATTTTGCGTGTCGGTTAAGCCTTCACCTTCCCCGACCTTTTCAACACCACCGGTTCCACCAACACCGTCTCCCCCGCGTTCCCCATCCAAATCTGCCCGTCCTGCAAGGTCGCGTTGATCTGCATATTGCGGTCGGCCATTTTCGCCAGCGCTTGCGTCGCTTCAATCGGGATGTCGATCACGTCCAGATTCTCATGACGCGCCAGCGCCGCCTGATTCTGCGCCCACCAGATGCCGACGCCGCGTCCGCCGTAAGTCAGCAGCACCACGCGCCGCGCCCGCCCACAGGCTTTGCGCAGTTCGCGTTCATCCGGCAGGCCGACGTCGATCCAGCATTCGATATTGCCGGTGAGGTCTTTCAGCCAAAGCGCCGGCTCATCGTCAGCGGAAAGGCCGCGACCGTAAGTGAGCGCTTCATCTGCAAACATGGCGAAGGCCAGCAGCCGCACCATCATGCGCTCGCTGGTCTCGGATGGATGGCGCGCCAGCGTGAGGGCGTGGTTGCCGTAATAGCCGCGATCCATGTCGGAAACAGCCAGGTCCACTTTATGGACCGTGGCCTTTAGTGCCATCGACTATTTCTTTGCAAGTGCTTTGGTGAGCAGCTCGGCGGTGACGTCGCTAAGCGATTTCTGGTCTTTGTCGGCGAGCGCACGAATCTGATTGATCAGGTCGCCATGCAGCTTGACGGCAAACGGCACGAGGCCAGCCTCCTGGTCGCGTTTACGCTGTTCGCGCTTGTCCGGCAGGTTGGCGGCATCCTTGCCGAAGCGGTCTGGGATGCCGGCGAGCTTCATATTGCCGGAGAGTTTGGTGCCCTTGAGTTTTTCGAGGTCGGTTTTTTTCATGGTGTTTTCGATTTCAGGTAAAGGGTCATTTTACGCTTCCGGCTTCGCAATCCCGCAGACAAGCGTTACCATCGCGGCATGGGAAGCAAGGAAACTTGGGAACTGCTGAGCTTTATCGTCACCGTCATCGGCCTGCCGCTGGCGATTACGGTCTTTCTTTGGGAGCAGCGCCGCGAGCGCAATAACGAGGAAGAAGAGGAATATCAACTCCTCGCCGATGCATACAACGATTTCCTCAAGGTGGTGCTGGATAACTCCGACCTGCATCTGCGCAGCCACGCCACCACCAGCAATCTGACAGCGGATCAGGAAGAACGCATGCTGGTGATTTTTGACATGCTCATTTCACTTTTTGAGCGCGCCTATCTGGTCGCGTATCAGCCGAATATGAAGGGGGAAAAAGCGCGGCGCTGGAATTCGTGGGAAGACTATATGCGCGAATGGTGTCGCCGCGATGAATTCCTCAATCGGTTACCTACACTCCTGCGTGGTGAAGATCCCGAGTTTTCGGCATACATCATGCGGCTGGCGCTGGAAGAGAAGCCGGATCATTTGCGCGAACGGCAGTCGTAGTTGGGCTTGATCGAACTCAGGCCAACCTACGAGTTCAGCCCAACGGGCTAATCAGCGCCGGTGTTCGCCGCTATGTGCGCTAACAGACGGTAGCGGCGAGAGATTTGGCGCAGAGTGTTGGCAGGAAAATCATGAACGCCAACACCGACTACCTCCACAATCTCGGGCAACAGCTTTGGCTGGACAATATTAGCCGTGAGTTGCTCAACAGCGGCACGCTTGCCAGATATATCGGAGAGTTATCGGTGACCGGATTGACGTCAAATCCGACAATATTCGAGCATTCAATCGGCAACAGCACCGTCTATGACGAAGCGATTCAAAAGGCCTCCGCACTTGGCGAGTCAGACGAAGCGATTTTCTTCGAGCTGGCGCTTGAAGACCTGACGCGAGCCGCCGATTTGTTTCGTCCGCAGTTTGATGCAACTGATGGTCTGGAGGGTTGGGTCTCGCTAGAGGTTTCGCCGTTGCTCGCACGCGATGCCGCCAATACGGTCAAAGCCGCTGCTGAACTGCATGCTCGCGCGGCACGCCCAAACCTGTTTATCAAAATTCCAGGCACGCCCGAAGGAGTCGCCGCAATCGAGCAATCGATTTTTGATGGCATTCCCATCAACGTCACATTGCTGTTTTCTCGTGAACATTACATCGCGGCCAGTGAGGCGTATGTGCGTGGCATCGAGCGTCGCATCGACGCTGGGCTGGATCCGAAAATAGAGTCAGTCGCTTCGCTGTTTGTGAGCCGCTGGGACGCCGCCGTGAAAGAGAATTCGGCACCGCAATTTCACAACCGCCTTGGCATTGCGATGGCGATGCGAACGTACCATGCGTATCGGCAGCGTGTTCATTCAGCGCGTTGGCAAAAATGTGCGGCAGCGGGCGCGCGACCTCAACGATTGCTCTGGGCTAGCACCGGCAGCAAAGATCCTGCCGCACCCGACACACTCTATATCGATGCTCTCGCTGCGTCGCACACCATCAACACCATTCCGGAGAAGACCCTGCTCGCATTTGCCGATCACGGGAAGGCCGGCTTGCCGTTACCTGCCGATGGCGGATTTGCCGACGAAGTGCTTGAGGAGTTCAGGCGCGAGGGTATTGACGACGAGGCGCTCGCCGCGCGCCTGCAGTTAGAGGGGGTGGAGGCGTTTGCGAAATCATGGCGGGGATTGATGGCGAGGATCCGCGACAAACGCTTGTCCTCGGCGAAATCACCAACCGAATGAACCGGGCGCGACAAAATATTCTCGTCATCAACGGCGGCTCATCTTCCATCAAGTTCGCTTTGTATTCGGCAAGCCCGCACTTGCACACAACAGTCAGAGGCCAGATCGAACGCATCGGCATGTCCGAGCCGATGTTCAGCGTTCAGGGTTCGGACCGCCATGAAACCTTCACGCGGCAGGTCGATGCCCATGACCACGCCGGTGCCGTCGCGTTGCTGATGGACTGGATTTCGGCGCGCCAAAAATGTCGGGATGGCGACTTGATTGCGGTGGGGCATCGCATCGTTCACGGCGCCTCGCAATATGTTGAGCCCCAGCGACTTACGCCGCCAATGCTGGACCAGCTTCGTCAGCTCACCGCACTTGCGCCTGCGCATTTGCCCCACGAAATCCAGTTGTTGGAAACGGTGCAAAAGCGCTATCCACTTTTGCCACAGGTTGTCTGTTTCGATACCGCCTTTCACCGCGATCTGCCAGATGTCGCGCGGCGGATCCCCATTCCGCGGCACTACAACGACAAAGGGGTACGCCGGTATGGGTTTCACGGCCTGTCGTATCAATTTCTCATGGACGAATTGCACGGCATCGATAGCGCTGAGGCGCAGGGCAGGATCATTCTCATCCATCTTGGTAACGGTGTCAGTCTTGCCGCCGTACGCGACGGCAAATCGATCGATACCAGCATGGGATTCACGCCCATATCAGGTGTCATGATGGGCACGCGTTCAGGGGATCTCGACCCTGGTCTCGTCGGGTTTCTCGCGCGAACCGAGAGTATCGATGCCGAGGAGTTCGATGTCATGGTGAACAGCAGGTCCGGCCTCCTCGGCATATCTGAAACCAGCGCCGACATGCGCGAACTATTGGCGCATGAAGTTGAAGACTATCGCGCAGCGGAAGCCATCGCGTTGTTTTGCTATCAGATCAAAAAATGCATTGGTTCTTTTGCAGCAGCACTGGGTGGGCTGGATTTGCTCGTGTTCACTGGCGGGATGGGTGAAAAATCTCCCGTTGTGCGCGCACGCATTTGCGAGGGGCTAGGCTTCCTCGGCATCCAGCTTGACGCCACGCGCAACGAATCAAATGCGGCCGTAATTTCTGCCGATGCGGCTGCTGCAACGGTCAAGGTCCGCGTGATACCCGCGAATGAAGAAATCGTGATTGCCCGCGCGGTCTGCCGCATTGTTGGAGTCCCGGAAGGATGAATATGCTCAATTCAGAATTGCTGACCAAAATGGATGCCTATTGGCGCGCTGCGAATTACCTCGCTGTCGGACAGATGTATCTGCGCGACAATCCGTTGCTGAAAGTGCCACTGGCACTGGCGCACATCAAACGCATGTTGCTTGGGCATTGGGGCACCACGCCGGGCCAGAATTTTATCTACGTGCATTTGAACCGCATCATCAAGTCGCACGACCTCAACATGATTTACATTTCCGGCCCCGGTCATGGCGGCCCGGCAGTGGTCGCCAATACCTATCTCGAAGGCACGTACTCCGAGGTTTACCCGGACATCAGTAAGGACGAGGCGGGCCTCAAAAAACTGTTCACGCAGTTTTCGTTTCCGGGCGGCATTCCCAGCCATGCATCTCCCGAATGTCCGGGCTCGATACACGAGGGTGGTGAGCTGGGTTACTCGCTCAGCCACGCTTTCGGCGCGGTATTCGACAATCCCGAATTAATCGTCGCCTGCGTCATCGGCGATGGTGAGGCCGAAACCGGGCCACTGGCCACGGCGTGGCATTCCAACAAGTTTCTCGATCCCGTAACCGACGGCGCGGTGTTGCCAATACTTCATCTGAACGGCTACAAGATTGCCAACCCGACCATCCTTGCGCGTATCAGTCGTGAGGAACTTGAACAGTTGTTCCGTGGCTATGGCTGGACACCATATTTTGTCGAAGGGTCCGATCCTGCACTGATGCACAAGACCATGATGGAAACACTCGATCTGGTCGTTGGGCAAATCCACAGAATTCACCATCACGCTCGCAACGGCGGAGAAGCCGTGCGTCCGCGCTGGCCGATGATCATCCTCAATTCACCTAAGGGCTGGACTGGCCCGAAGATGGTGGACGGTCGCCAAATTGAAGGTACCTTCCGTTCGCATCAGGTGCCGCTTTCCGATCCGGCTGCCCACCGCGAACATCTGGCGCTACTGGAAAACTGGCTCAAGAGTTATCGGCCCGAGGAACTCTTTGACAGCCGAGGCCGACTGATGCCTGAACTCGCCGAACTTGCCCCCCAAGGCGAGCGCCGCATGGGCGCTAATCCGCATGCCAACGGTGGCATGCTCTTGCACGATCTCGCCATGCCCGATTTCCGCGAGTACGCATTTGATGTGTCTGCACCCGGTGTACGCGGCCCCGGCGATACGCGCGTGCTCGGACCGTTCTTGCGCGATGTGGCTGCACGCAACGAGACGCAACGCAATTTTCGTGTTTTTGGCCCCGATGAGACGATCTCGAATGGCTTGGGCGCGCTCTTCGAGGTCACCAACCGTCAGTGGGATACAACGACGATACCGACCGACGAATTCTTAGCACCCACCGGACGCGTGATGGAAATGCTCAGCGAGCATCAATGCCAAGGTTGGCTTGAAGGCTATCTGCTGACAGGTCGGCATGGACTGTTCAACAGCTATGAAGCCTTCATCCACATTGTCGATTCGATGTTCAACCAGCATGCCAAATGGCTAAAGGTCGCCGCAACCCTGCCGTGGCGGCCCAAGATTGCATCGCTAAATTATCTGCTTGCCTCGCATGTCTGGCGGCAGGATCACAACGGTTTCACGCATCAGGACCCCGGCTTTATCGATCATGTTGTCAACAAAAAAGCTGAAATCGTCCGCGTGTATCTTCCGCCCGATGCGAACTGTTTGCTGTCGGTGATGGATCATTGCCTGAGGAGCCGCCACTACGTCAACGTTGTCGTCGCGGGAAAACATCCATCGCCGCAATGGCTGGCGATGGATGTCGCTTCCCGGCATTGCGCCGAAGGGATTGGCGTATGGCACTGGGCCAGCAACGATTCAGGCTCCCAGCCGGATGTGGTGATGGCCTGTTGCGGTGATGTGCCCACACTGGAGACGCTGGCCGCCGTTTCGATCATGCGCGAGCGTCTGCCGGACCTGAAAGTAAGGCTAGTTAATGTGGTTGACCTGATGAAAATGCAGCCAGCGACCAAGCATCCACATGGGTTGAGCGACGACGCGTTCGATGCGTTGTTCACGAAGGACCGGCCGATCATTTTTGCGTTCCACGGCTATCCATCTTTGATTCATCGCTTGGCGTATCGCCGCACCAACCACCGCAATCTACATGTGCATGGCTACCAGGAAGAAGGCACCATCACAACAGCGTTCGATATGACGGTTCTCAACGATCTCGATCGTTTCCATCTTGTCATGGATGTCATTGATCGCGTGCCAGCGACAGGCGCGGCGGGGGCCGAGGTCAAACGATGGCTTGAATTGAAACTTGTTGAGCACAAGCGGTACATCGACACGTACGGCGAAGACATGCCGGAAATACGCGACTGGAAGTGGTTGGCCGGATGACCTAAAGCGACTACTTGCCAAGGCCCGGAACGGGTGGGCTTCGCAGGGCCAAAATGCTCTGGAAGCCGCACCGGTATTGCATCTACATATTTGGCGCGGCGCTCTCTGTGCGGCATCGCACAGACTAACTTGAATCACCGAAACATAATTTGCACAGCAGTCCTGCATGCCCGATGGAGGTCTGGCGAGTGTTGGAAATTGATCGGCACGAGCGCATGAACAGGCGATGCGCCGGAGTTCTTGTCTGCCTAACGATATCCACCGCGATTTGCTTTGCCACACCCCGTCAGGAAAGTGATGTTGCGATTGAAGGTGAACGGAAAGACCATTTCCCAGAAATTGCGTTACTGGAAATCCCTAATTAAGGGGGAAGGCTACCAGCGCAGCATCCCTGTTGACGAGCAACCGCTGCGAACACCGTTGCTCAGCGCCGACCAACTGGAGCAGTACGGCAAGACGCTGGCCGACTCGCACCGACTGGCACCTGTCAGTGGACCCGATCAACTCCTGGCCAGACTTGCTGCAAACGAAGAAACGTTAATCCGCGTCTGCAATCAGCTCACCGCCGCAGTGTCCGCGAATCGCCGGGTTACGCCCGCGAGTGAATGGTTGCTCGATAATTTCTATCTCATCGAAGAGCAAATCCGCACCGCCAAACGCCACCTGCCCAAAGGCTACAGCCGTGAACTGCCGCGCTTGATGCGCGGATCTGGCGCCGGGCTGCCAAGGGTGTATGACATCGCACACCAGACAGTCTCGCATGGTGATGGACGCGTTGACCCTGAGAACTTCAACCGATTCGTCGCCGCCTATCAGACCCGCAGTGCGCTCAAATTGGGCGAGCTATGGGCCGTCCCGATTATGCTGCGACTCGCACTTATCGAGAATCTAAGACGCGTCGCGGTACGCGTCTCCGACGGCATGAACGACAGAAACCTTGCGGATGCATGGGCTGACCAGATGATAGAGGTTGCGGAACGAGATCCCAACAATCTGATTCTCGTGATTGCGGATATGGCGCGCTCGGAACCACCAATGACGTCCCAGTTCGTGTCCGAGTTCGTGCGCCGCATGCAAGGGCAAAGTGCCGCTCTTGCCTTGCCGCTTACCTGGGTTGAGCGACAGCTTTCACAGAAGCACCAGACGATCGAACTAATGGTGCAGTCCGAATCTCAGAAACAGGCTGCAGCACAGGTTTCAATCAGTAACAGCATCGCCAGCCTGAGGTTCCTGAGCGCGATGGATTGGTGCGAATTCGTCGAGTCGATGAGCCTGGTAGAACATGCGTTGCGCGAAGATCCCGCAGGCGCTTATCCAGCGATGGATTTTGCAACGCGGGACCGATATCGCCATGCGATTGAACAGATCGCAAAGGAAAGCCAGTTTTCGGAACACGAAGTTGCCAGGACGGCGGTCCGCCTCGCAACCGAGAATTCAGGCAACTTGCTGCGGCGCGACCGCGAGACGCACGTCGGCTACTATTTAATCGACAAAGGTCTGCCGGTGCTCGAATGCGCGATGGCGCGACGAGTTTCGACGCCCGAGTCGGTGCGAAGGTTCTGCAAGCGACGACCCACAATGCTGTACCTGGGCACGATTGCCGCGATCACGCTGGTGATTAGCGGCGCTCTCTTTGTGATGGCATATCGCTCCGCGCTGCCTGTGTGGGTGCTGTGTCTTACGGCGATGCTGTTGCTTCTCTCGGTGAGCCAATTGTCGGTAAGCCTCACAAACTGGCTGGCAACGCTGCTGATTGCGCCAGACCAGTTGCCGCGCATGGATTTTTCCCGGGGCATACCGGCTGAGTCGCGCACACTCGTGGTGGTGCCCACCATGCTCACGAGCGCCTCCGGCATTGAGGAATTAATTGAGGCGCTGGAAGTGCGATTTCTGGCCAATCGTGACGACAATTTGCACTTTGCGCTGCTCACCGATTTTCGAGACGCGCATCAGGAAACGATGCCCGAAGATGAATCACTACTTAGTATGGCGGAAGCACGCATTGTTTCGCTCAATGAGAAGTACGCGCCCGCTCGGCGCAACAATTTCTTCCTGTTCCATCGCCCGCGTCGCTGGAATAAGACTGAGCGAGTTTGGATGGGCTATGAACGCAAACGCGGCAAGCTCGCCGATTTGAATGCACTCCTGCGTGGCAGCTCCGGGGTGAACTTTTCGAAAGTTGTTGGCGAGTTCGCCACTGTCAACCGCATAAAGTATGTCATCACTCTCGACACTGATACGCAATTGCCGCGCGACGCAGCCCGGCAATTGGTTGGCACAATGGCGCACGTGCTCAACTACGCAGTTTTTGATGCTTTGAAGCAGCGCGTTACGGAGGGCTATGGAATTTTGCAGCCGCGTATGGCGGCGAGCATATCGGGCGCCAACCAATCGCGATACGCCAAATTATTCGGTAGCGAACCCGGCATTGATCCCTACACGCGTGCCGTTTCAGACGTATATCAGGATGTGTTCGGCGAAGGTTCTTTTATTGGTAAGGGCATATACGACGTCGATGCTTTTGAGTCCGCGCTCAATGGGCACCTCCCTGAAAACCGCATCTTGAG
>JANNRY010000485.1:0-11935 GCA_031401935.1 Betaproteobacteria bacterium
GGCTTTTTGTTTTAGTGCGGCTGTAAAAAACCTGTCATTTCGAACCCGGTTTTATCGGTGAGAAATCTGCTGTTGCAATTCATCAAACCCTAGCACTGGCGGATTTCCCCGGCAATAAATGCCCTGCAAACCGCACCAGTACTAGAGTTTCTTCATATTTCTCTCATGATCAAGCAGCCATTGTTTGCGCGCCAAACCTCCGCCGTATCCCGTTAGCGAGCCGTCGCTGCCAATGACCCGATGACATGGAATGATGATGCCGCGAAAATTGTCGCCGTTTGCGCGCGCGACTGCCCGCACTGCTTTCGGCTGACCAATGCGCTTCGCGATTTCTGCGTATGAGCGCGTCTCGCCCGAAGGAATTCTCAACAGTTCATCCCACACTTGCCTTTGAAAATCAGTGCCGCGATGCGCAAAAGGTAGCGTGAAAATTTTGCGCGTGCCCGCAAAATATTCGTTGATCTCGCGCGTCGCCTGATCGAGCACCCGATGTGATCCGGGCACGATCACGAACTTTGTTCTGGCGCGCAGCCGCACGATTTCGCGTTCCAGACCGCGTCGATCAACCCAGTCGAACACATACAATCCATCGTCGTCGGCTAGTGCCAGAATCGCGCCCAAGGGCGACTCGATCCACTTGGCGAGAAGGCAATGCACGCCGCTCGATTTTGATGGCGCGCTGCCGAAAAGTTTTCCAAATGCCTCGCGAAAACCACTTGAAGATTCAAATCCATGATCCAGTTGTGTGTCCAGCACGTTGGTTCCCTTTCTGACAGCGGCCAGCGCTGAACCCATGCGCCGCGCCCGTTGATAAGCCTGAAACGACATCCCGAAATAACGTTGAAATTGCCGCCGCGCCGTCGATGGATCTATCCCCATCTCCAACAAATCGCGCTCCCGCAGAGGTTCTGAAAGATCATGCTCAATGTGCTTCAGCAGTTTTTCGACCAGCGTTGGTACTTCGCCGGTGGTATGCATCGGTTTACAGCGCAGACAAGGCCGAAAGCCAGCGTGGAGGGCCTCAGTTTTGTTGGGGAAAAACTCCACGTTTTTGCGCAGCGGCTTGCGAGCCGAGCAAACGGGACGACAAAATATCCCGGTCGTTTTGATGCCAGCGAAAAATATTCCCTCGTAGGACGAGTCTCGACTGTGCAGTGCGCGCCAGAATTCTTCCCCGCGTTCTGTAAACCGTTGTTTGTTCATGGCGTTGATTGTATGCGGAGGGCTGCCGCAATGCTGCCGATTTTCGGGCAGCAATTTATTCGCTGTGATTAAATATGTACGGCTACATACTCAGCAAAATCAACGTTTACCAGGCCAACTTGTTTAAGTCATTTACGTCATTCCCGCCACTCACTCACGACACTCAGGAGACCACATGAAAAAATTCATTACCCTCGCCGCCGCACTGCTGATCGGTGCATCCGGCGCTGCCTTTGCCCAGAAGCAGGAAGCACCGAAACCTACCGCCGCACCAGCAGTCAAGCCGGCCGCCGCGCCAACCCCAGCAGCAGCACCGGCCGCAGACGCCAAAAAGGAGCCGATGGACATCAACACGGCATCGGAAAAAGAATTAGCCTCACTGCCCAAGATCGGCGAAGCCCGCGCCAAGGCCATCGTCAAAGGTCGCCCTTACAACGGCAAGGATGATCTGATCAACAAGAAAGTCATTCCTCAGGATGCTTACGACGCGATCAAAGATTCGATCGTCGCCAAGCAGGCTAAAGAAGCGAAGAAAGAAGAAATGAAAAAAGAAGCACCGAAAAAAGACGAAAAAAAGAAGTAATCACCTTTCGTTTTATTCAAGTTTCATCAAACAGGGCAGCGTAGAGTTGCCCTGTTTTGTTTTATGCTCACTGTATGCGAATCCTCGTTGCCGAAGATGATCCTCTGCTCGCCGATGGCCTGACTCGTGCCCTGCGCGCCGCCGGATACGCAACCGATAGCGTGCGCGACGGCAACGCCGCAGACTCAGCGCTGCTGACCCAGCAGTTTGACTTGCTGATACTCGACATCGGCCTGCCGGGGCTGGATGGATTTCAGGTGCTCAAGCGCGCACGCGAACGCAAACTCGATGTGCCGGTGTTGATCCTGACCGCGCTGGACGGCGTGGAAAATCGGGTGCGTGGGCTCGACCTGGGTGCCGATGATTATCTGGTGAAGCCTTTTGAATTGACGGAGCTGGAAGCGCGCGTTCGTGCGCTCACCCGCCGTGCCCGCGGCAATGCGGTAACGCTGATTACTCATGGCGATCTCATCTTCGATCCCACCCAACGTACTGCCTCAGTGCGAGACCAAGCGCTGGATCTGTCGGCACGCGAAATTGCGTTATTGGAAATTTTTCTGGCACGTACCGGCCGCGTGGTGAACAAAGAACAGATCATTGATCTTCTCTGCCAATGGGGTGAAGAAGTCAGTGCCAACGCGGTGGAAGTGTACGTTCACCGACTGCGCAAAAAACTCGAACCAGCCAATATCAAGCTTGCCACCCTGCGTGGGCTGGGCTATTGCCTCGAAAAACCGGTCGATCGTGGCATCGCCTGAAGCAACCACAGTCACCACGCGCGGCTCACTGTTTGGCGAGATGCTTGATTGGATGCTCGCTCCGTTTCTGCTCCTGTGGCCGTTATCAGTTGGACTGACTTACCTGATCGGCATTTCGCTCGCCAACGATGCGCTTGATCGCAGCCTCGCATCCAAAACCCGTGCCTTGGCCGAGCAAACTGTCTGGAGCAAAGAAAAAAATACGCTGAGACTCACCGCTGATCTGCGGACTTTGCTGGCCGACGACGATACCGAAGCGCACTTCTATCGCATCGACAACGCGTCAGGTGGATTTCTGCTCGGCGAGCCCGAATTGCCGGCGTCACCGCCGGATCAGTTACTCGACGATGGACTAGTCGCGTTTCGTACCGTCGATTTTCGTGAATCGACCTTGCGCATTGCGGCGTTGCGACGCACGCGTGTTGCCGGGCCGGGGGCGGCATCGGCCGTCGGAGCAGGCGCAGAGTCGATTGTGGTGTACGTGGCTGAGAGCACCGAAAAACGCACTGCGCTGGCGCGTGAAATCATGAAGGGCATCGTTTTCCCGCAGCTATTGGTGGTGCCTTTGATGGTGTTTTTGATGTGGCTGGGATTAAAGCGCGGTGCCGCGCCGCTCGAACAACTGCGCACCCAAGTCACGATGCGCAGCGCGGACGATGTACGCCCGCTACAGGCACCCGATGCTCCCGAGGAAGTAGCGCCGCTGATTAACGCGTTCAACGATTTGCTCGCGCGGGTTGAGCATGAGGGCGCTGCGCAAAAACGCTTTATTGCCAACGCGGCGCATCAGCTTCGCACGCCGCTGGCGGGCATCAAAATGCAAACCGAGTTGGCGTTGCGAAGCGTTGATCCTGACGAAAGGACCGCCGCGCTGAACAAGATAGCAGCGGGGACGGCGCGGACCGCACATTTGATCAGCCAGCTACTGGTGTTGGCACGCACTGAAGGCGCTGCCACCGATTCACTGCCGTTTTCTGCCGTGGATTTTGGACTGATCGCACGCGATGTCGTTGCAGCCGCATATCCAAATGCCAGTACTAAACAGCTTGATCTGGGTTTTGATCCGCCCGATGCGCCCGTGATCGTGGTCGGGCATGCCGATTTGTTGCGCGAGCTGGTGAGCAATTTGGTCGATAACGCGATTCGCTACACGCCCGCCAACGGACATATTAGCGTACGTGTTCTTGATCGGGATGGGCCGACATTGGAAGTCGAAGACGACGGCGTCGGGATTGCGGAGGCAGAACGTGAACTCGTGTTTGAGCGGTTTTACCGCGTGATTGGCGGCCACGAATCTGGCTCAGGGATTGGCTTGGCAATCGTCAGGGAGATCGCCGTTCGACATGCCGCGACGGTATCGCTTACCACGCCGCCCGGTGGGGTCGGCAGTTTATTCACGGTCACGTTTGGACGCGACGGTTTTCAGGCTAAGCAGAACGGGATTGATAAAATAAATAAACTCTAGCACTGGCGAGGGTTTCAGGGCATTTTAAGCCTGAAAAGCGCACCAGTGCTAGAGTTTTACCAAAAACTGCGAAAAACTAGTCTTTGAAAATATCGCGTTTGTACGTTTCCGGAACAAAGAAGAAACCGATCACAACCGTTGCCAACGCAATAATCACCGGATACCAGAGCCCGAAGTAAATATCACCGGTTGCAGCTACCATCGCGAATGCCGTTGCAGGCAATAAACCGCCAAACCAGCCATTACCGATGTGATACGGCAGCGACAGCCCCGAATAGCGAATGCGCGTCGGGAAAAATTCGACGAGTGCCGCAGCAATCGGGCCGTAAACTGCGGTGACGTAAAGTACCAGCACGGTCAGGATCGCAATGAGGGTCAGTTTTTGCGAGCTGAAGATATCAAACATTTTTAGCATGTTCCACAAGCCCTCTTTCGGCTCGATCGGAATCTTGACGATAGAAGTGTTGGTCGCACCTGGGTAACCTGCTTTTTGCAACGCCTCGTTGACCGACTTGGTGAATGCAGCCGGTACCGTTTTTACCTCATCACCGGTGAGCTTGGTGACATCGAACGACGAGATTTCCGTTTCGCCGATGCGCACTTTGGTGATGCTGCCCGGAGTGGCGGATTCAGTCGAATATGTCGCCGAGCTACGCGCCAGCGTCGCCTTCGTAATGTCGCAGGAGCTGGTGAATTTCGCCACACCAGTAGGATTGAACTGGAACGAACATTGGCCCGGGTCGGCGGTCACGACGATTTTTGTTTTCTGTTGCGCGTTGTAGAGCGCCGGATTGGCGGTCTT
Organism: Betaproteobacteria bacterium; assembly: GCA_031401935.1. Classification (GTDB taxonomy): domain Bacteria; phylum Pseudomonadota; class Gammaproteobacteria; order Burkholderiales; family Usitatibacteraceae; genus UKL13-2. Next base: position 4,812 of record JANNRY010000485.1, read on the forward strand.
GGTCATCAACTCGAAGAGTGGAAAAAACGTCAGCGCGGCGATGAGGCAACCTCCCAGAATGATTGGCTTACGTCCGATTTTGTCGGAGAGCCAACCAAAAAACAGGAAGCCGAACGTTCCGACCGTGAGTGACCACGCAATTAAAACGTTTGCCGTGAACTGGTCCACCCGCAGGATGGATTGCAGATAGAACAGCGCGTAGAACTGGCCCGTGTACCAGACGACTGCCTGTCCCGCGACCATGCCGAGCAAAGCAAGGAGTGCGATCTTGGCATTTTTCCATTGGCCGAATGCTTCTCCCAGCGGTGCTTTCGACAACGTGCCCTCGTCCTTCATTTTCTGGAAGGCAGGCGACTCTTTCATTTGCAGACGAATGTAGAGCGAAATCCCGAGCAGAACTACAGAAACAATAAACGGAATGCGCCAGCCCCATGCAGCAAAGGCGGTGATTTTTGCGCCACTAGCCATCACCACATCTGGGTAATTTGCGTTTACGTAAATCTGCGTAAACAAAATAACGACCAGTGAGAGCAGCAGACCCAAGGTTGCTGTCGTTTGAATAAACGATGTGTAAAACCCGCGCCGATTCTGCGGTGCGTGTTCGGCCACGTAGATGGCTGCGCCACCGTATTCACCACCGAGCGCCAGACCCTGCGCCATGCGTAGTGCAATCAGTGCCACCGGCGCCAGCCAGCCGATCGAATCGTAGTTAGGCAGTATGCCAACGAGGAAGGTCGACAGACCCATGATCATGATCGTGATCAGGAAGGTATATTTGCGACCGATGAGATCCCCCAACCGGCCAAACACCAGCGCGCCAAAAGGTCGCACCAGAAAGCCCGCAGCAAACGCCAGTAGCGCGAAAACGTTGCGCGTTGCTTCCGGATACTGGCTGAAAAACTGCGCACCGATGATGGCGGCAAGCGAGCCGTACAGGTAAAAGTCATACCATTCGAAAATGGTACCGGCCGACGATGCGAGGATAACTTTCTTTTCCTCACGGGTCATCGGTCGACTGCGTTCAGCGGCACTCGGTGCCGTATGAATTGGTATTGCGGCCATGTTGAACTCCTCTTTAATTGACTTAGCCAAGGCGCCTTTCTCTTTAAGCAAAAGCGCAAGAGAGCGGCGGCGTTGTACTAACCATGTGAAGAACAAGTCTGAAAAATACGTCCGCAAAAGAACGCGGTCCCAAGCTTGCAACACTGGTAGCAGAACGCAGAGTAAAGACCGAGACTTACGGCAGCCTTACATCGGTGCGCGTGGCACGAACGCTGCATGAGAGGTGATTACTTGAAGACGGAATGCCGCCTAATTCTTGTTGTTCACTGTTTGCAATAATCGATACACCGGTAGTGTGAACGACACGATGATGAGTACCCGCGTCACGTGAGAGGCAGTTACCAGCGCGACGCCGAGTTGAAGCGTCCGCGCAGTGATCGACATTTCAGCAATTCCGCCGGGCGCGGTTGCCAAAATCATGCTCGGCACAAATATGCCTGTTGCCGTCCCCAGCCCCCACGCCATGCCTGCCGATAGCAACATCATCAACACGATACAGAGCACGATGACGCCCACGAAACGTGGCGCATCGCTTAAAAACCGGCGCGAGAAACGTGTGCCCAGTGCGCATCCCAACAGCACCTGCCCGCAATTGGTCAGCAGTCCTGACATCGACGAAAACTCCATTCCTGAAGCTGTGGCAAGAATGGTTGCGATCAAAGGGCCCATCATCCAAGGGTTGGGAAACCGGATCAGCGATGACACCACCCCGCCTGCGCACGCGATGCCGAAAAGCGACAACAACCCGATCCATGAGAACGGGATCACCACAGGTAGATAGACATCGCCGCCGTGTACATCGGCAATGGTCAGCAGAACAGGGATGGTGCACACCACCAACAAAATGCGCAGCGAATGTGCCACTGCAACCTTGTCCACCGATGCGCCGAAACGCTCCCCAAGATGGGCCATCTCTGTCGCGCCACCGGGCACGCTTGCAAAGAATGCGGTCGCATGATCGACACGTGTGAAGCGTGCCAACACACGACCGGCCGCATAGCCAATCAGGATCGCGCCGAACGCCGCCACCACCAACACGTCGGCGTTGCCCCACACCTCCTTCGCTACGGCAGGCGTGAAATAAAGCCCAAGTGTGACGGCGATGAGCAGTTGTCCCAGCTCTCGCCCCAGTGGTGGCGCGGCCAGGCGGGCGCCACTGAAATTACAAATCGCCATCGCCACCAATGGCCCGATCATCCACGGCAGCGGCGTTTTCAGCCAGGCGCAAAGCGCACCGCCGAACGTGGAGACAAAAAGTCCCAAGATGATATTGCGATGGTTAGCCAAGGATTGGAATTGTGGACGGTAGCCGCTATAATAACGGGCTTGCTGCGGTGTGTTGCCTCGCAATGTGAATCCGGCGCGGCGGTTGATTGTTGCCGCGAGTGAAGTTAAAGGCACTCTGCAGCGCGAAACTAGCATTAGTAAAATTGGTCTGGTAGCTCAGTTGGGTGAATCGGGGGTTTCGAGTCCCATGGGACTCGCCCGATGAACCGGAAAGCCATGCAGGGTTTTCCGTGGAAGAGCGGAGGACTTGCAAGCGTAGTGTAGTTGGGAAAAGTAACGAATTTGGCCTGGTAGCTCAGTTGGTAGAGCAGAGGACTGAAAATCCTTGTGTCGGTGGTTCAATTCCGCCCCAGGCCACCAATAAATATGCGGCTCTCCACTCGGAGGGCCGTTTTTCTTTCCGCGCACGGCCACTGCAAATACTGTCAAGAATTTTTACAGTTTGCGTACAGTATTCGAGTCTTGATGAAGATATATCGAATAACCCACTAATTTAAAAGGAAAATATTATCCCGGCCCGGGAATTGCTAATAGGTTATTGATAAATAAACGATCTCCAAATTTCGGACCCATAAAATTATGCAAATCATTCGTAAAGTTCTGACAGCGTGTTTGTTTTCGGCGCTGACGTACGTTCCCCTCGCTTCTGCCACCATTATCAACGGCAGTTTTGAAGCCAACACGCAGGGCAACGGCACTTGGAACATATATTCGAATTTGGTCGGTTGGACCGGCGGCCCATACGGCATTGAGTTGCGCAACAACGTCGCCGGGCAGGCATACGACGGCGTCAACTATATCGAGCTCGACACCACGCATAACAGTGCAGCCAGCCAAGTCATCGGGACCATTCTTGGCCAATCGTATCTGGTGGCTTTTGCTTATTCTCCACGCACGGGTGTGACGTCCGGCTCTAACGGGATTGAGGTCTTTTGGAACAATGTTTCCCAAGGCATATTTACCGGCGCGGGCGGAAGTAACGGCAGCAACAACTGGTCGGTAATCAGCCTTAACGTTACCGGCGGAGCGCCAACTTCCTCGCTCCGGTTTCAAGCAGTCGGCAGGGACGATTCGTACGGTGGTTCGCTAGATGCGGTTTCCGTCACGAGCGTGCCAGAGCCGGGAACGTTGATGCTGTTGGGCATTGGGCTTGTTGGGCTTAGTTTCGCACGCCGCAAGAAAGCTTGAACTAACCTTTCATCGTTTTACCGAAGGTCGCTTTCGCCTCGCCTGAAAGCGTTCTGAAAGTTTCTAAGATAGGCCGCGTTACTGAGGAGAAATCCTCAAACGCGGCTTTTTTATTTGGCACTACAGCCTGTCAAATCGCCGTGTCCCTATGGTTGCGCTCCGTTCGCGCTCAACCCAAGCTTCCGCATAACCAGCGGAAATAAGTGCGATTGCGCGAAGCTTGGCGGCAAAGTAACTCATCAGGAATACAATGATGAAACATGTTGCAGGAACCCGGCGATCGAGAACAGCCGGGTCCGGAAGCGACTTTATAAACTTGGCAAAATGATGAATTTCACCAGTCGATACGCTGATGTCGAGACCTACCACAGCGCTAGAAACTGATTGAATCTACTCAGCGACCGAGGCTATCTGAATGCCGAACGAAAAAATACAAACCGTCACCACAGATCCGCTTTTTAAATTGACGCCACAAGACCGGGCGTTCATTGAGTCTCCGATCTTCGCGGAGCAGACTCGATTGCTATATCGCTTTTCTGTCGTCGGCTATCTCGTCGAATTGATGGTCACTTTCCTGCTCGGCGCAATTCTTTGGGAAGAAATGTCGCGGCCGGTAATGTTCGCCTGGTTTATCACCGCATTTATGGTGATGCTCGGTCGATACGGCCTGTACAAATTATTCATTCGTAAAAATCCAGCGGCTGGGGACTTGGCCGCATGGGAATGGCGTTTCGTGGCTGGCAGCATCGTTATCGCATTGCTGTGGGCAGTGATGGGAACGGCATTGTTGCCGCAAGGGCAAAATAGCCAAATGCCGGTGATCATGCTAATTGCATTGATGACAACCGGCTCAGTGGCCTACTTTGCGCCGCACCGCACGCTTTGCGGCATCACCACGATGATTGCGCTCTTGCCAATGAGCGTGCTGCTCGTGCGATCTGGCGTCCGTACCACCGTCTTGATTGGTGGCGCACTGCTCATACTCACGTTATTGCTGGTCGTGGTGCACACCAAAGTGCACCGTGCGCTGATGAATGCGCTTTCCGCGCGTTTTGATAATGTACTCATGGCCGTAAAGCTTGAAGAAGAAAAGAACCGTGCCGAGACCGAGGCCTTGGTCGTAATTGGCGAAATGGCGCTGTCTGTCGCCCATAGTATTCGTAATCCGCTTGCCAATATTCGAAGCAGCGCTGAGCTCATCTTTGACGAGATCAACGACGAATCGAAATCTCATGTAAAGAACATCATCGACCAAACGGATCGCCTGAGCTATTGGGTGCGTGACCTCTTGGTGTTCTCGCGCCTGCCGGACGCCGGTGCCGAAAACGTCGATATGGTTGCCGTACTCCGCGAGTCAATCGGCAATTTTGCAGGCCGATTTTCCCAGGCCGGTATTGCAGTTGACTGGATCGACGCTGAAGTCGGTGTCCCGCCGGTGATGGGCAACCGGTCATTGTTGCTACAGGCGTTTAATAGCATCATCGCCAACGCTGTCGAGGTGATGCCCAATGGCGGCAAGCTTACTGTGCAGCATCAACTGGAAACTCCACAGGGCCGCGTAAAAGTGAGCATTGGGGATACAGGGCACGGTATGTCTGAAACACAACTGGAGCAGGCCTTCAAACCGTTTCACACCACCAAACCCCGCGGGCTGGGAATTGGCTTAACGCTCGTAAAGCGTACATTGGAACGTTACAAGGGCAGCGTCCAGATCACCAGCCGTGAAAATGCCGGCACGCAGGTTGAACTCACGTTCGTTTTGGCGGGGTAACGGCGTGTCGAAAAGTGTGTTGATCGTCGAAGACGACGAAATTCTGGCCAACAATATTCGCCTATATCTGGACCGGGATGGCTGGGAAGTTGCCGTCAGCTCATCGGTCGAAACGGCATTGACGATGCTGGAAACCTTGCGGCCCGATGTCGTCGTCACAGACTACATGCTGCCGGGCAAGAACGGGCTGGACCTCCTCCGGGAAGTCATCGCCATGGATTCCTATATCAAAGTGGTGATGGTCACTGGCGAAGGCAGCATTCAAGTCGCAGTGGATGCGATCCGGATGGGCGCGCATGACTACGTTGGCAAACCTGTTGTGCTGGCAGAGTTAAAGTTACTGCTGGAGCGCGCGCTCGATGCAGTTCGCGTGGAAAAAACGTTGTCGTTTTATCGCAGCAATCAGGCGCGCGGCAGCGGCGTGGAGGCTTTACTGGGCGAATCGCAACCGATCCGCCGAATGAAAGACACGATCTACCAAATCATTGAGACAGAATCCCGCATCGTCGATGGCGAACTGCCGACGGTGTTGATCACCGGTGAAACAGGCACGGGCAAGGAACTGGTCGCACGGGCGCTACATTTCGATGGACTTCGACGCGAAGGACCATTTGTCGAGGTGAACTGCGCCTCGATCCCGTACACCCTGATGGAAACAGAACTTTTTGGCCACGAGCGCGGCGCGTTCAGTGACGCCAAAGAGCGAAAAATGGGATTGGTCGAAGCGGCAGAAGGCGGCACGCTGTTTTTGGATGAGATCGGGGAAGTGGATTTTTCGATGCAAGCCAAATTGCTTAAGCTATTGGAAGAGCGGATGGTGCGGCGCATCGGCAGCGTGCGCGAGCGCAAGGTCAACGTGCGCATCGTCGCGGCCACCAATCAGGATCTGCAAAAAATGGTGACCGAAGGGCGGTTTCGCGCGGACTTGTATTTTCGATTGCGCATCATCACGCTACACATGCCGCCGCTGCGTGAGCGTGACAGAGACATCTTGTTGCTGGCACGATATTTCCTTAGCTTTTACGGGCGACGATACGGCAAGAAAGATCTTGAATTCGGGCAAGCAGCAGAGGCGATGCTACTCAAACATACGTGGCCCGGTAACGTGCGAGAACTACGAAATGTCCTCGACCAGACAGTCTTGCTCGCGCGCGAACGGGTGATCCCAGCGGAGAGTCTTGCGATCTATGCGGCACCGCAAATGGAGCCAGACAGTAGTCCGCCACAGAGCAGTGTTGGCGTCGCTACGCAAAACCAAGGTGCGAAGCTTAGTGATGTTGAACGCGAAATGGTTACGCAAGCGCTTGAACGTACCGACTGGAACGTATCAAAGGCCGCGCGGATTTTGGGATTGAGTCGCGACATGCTGCGAACCCGGATGGAAAAATACAGCCTCACACGCTCTGAGGAGTAGCGTAAGCGGCCGCAATCGTTTGTGTCCCCAAGACACAAAGATTGGGGATAAATCCCCACAATTGTGGGGATTTATCCCCAACTATTCCGCGAACTCCAAAAATAAAATATCGCCAAGAAGGTCGCCGCGGTAAAAAATAACAACTATATTTCAAAGGCTTAAATACATTTCTAGTTAAATTTGCCGTGTTGGTAACCCCGACCGTTTATTTGTCTTCACCAAAATAAAGATTCGGAAAACCTTTTTTTTTAGGCTTAACATATTTATTCCCCAGTAAGGCAAGTGACAATAGCGGTCGATACGTTGTCAGTGTTTTCATCCCACAGAAGATACGCACATGAACATACTGATTCTTCTGAAAGCAAGGGGTTATATTCTTTGACAAGTGTTTTTACTCTTTCT
>JANNRY010000486.1:0-1565 GCA_031401935.1 Betaproteobacteria bacterium
TGCCCTTTTGCCAGGCATCAGCGAAAGGCCCAACAAACGGGGCCAGTACGACATAGGAAAGATGAAACAGACCCTTCAGTAAGGGTGCCAGCCATATCGGGCCATCGAGCTGGGCCAGAAGCGCGATCGCGGCGATAAACAACGCATTATCGGCAAGCGACGAAAAAAACTGCGCCGCCATGATGGTATAAAAACCGCGTTTCATTTTCTCGATGGCAAAAGTGGAGTGGCGCTTTTTATCGGGTTTTCGTTTGCGGCGCTGGATGGATGTCGCATCTTAACCCAAGTCTTGTGGGTCACATTTGCCGAGACAGGCGTCGAGGAGAAAGTTCATTGCAACGTACCGCGAAATTGCGCATTGAGTTGGGTCGTTGATTGTTTCGTGCGCGCATCAGCGCGAATCTCGGGACTGTCGCCGAGAGGAATCCCCTCGGGGCCGTAAATGCTGCACAGGCCAATGAAGCAAAGTGCCAGCTGCACTTTTTTTGACGGTGGCAACGTGATGTCGTTTTCCAGCCGCGTACGAAATTGCATCATGGGCGATTTTTTCGGACCAATATAATCCTCCGGCTCATTTCGCCCATAGATGCGAATTTCTTCCAGACGGACGATCAGATCAGGGTGTATTTTTTCGGCGTCGGCAATGCGCAATGGTCGTGGATGCGCCGCAGGCCCAGCGAGTTTCTTCATGGCCACTTGCGCGGGAGAATCCATCGAGTCAGTCGGAATATCAGCCAGAGCCGTGTTGGTGGCACGCGCACCTAGAGACAATGCGAGCAGCGCAAAAGCGACAACCACTCGCATTGCCTTTGACATCACTACAATATTTCTGCCGCGTGATCGGCCAAGCGTGAACGCTCACCACGTTGCAGGGTGATGTGGCCCGAATGCTCCCAGCCCTTGAAGCGATCCACCACGTACGTCAAACCCGAGGAGCCTTCTGTGAGGTAGGGTGTGTCTATCTGCGCGATGTTGCCCAGGCACACCACCTTGGTACCGGGGCCGGCACGGGTGATGAGCGTTTTCATCTGCTTGGGCGTGAGATTTTGTGCTTCGTCGATGATCAGAAATTTGTTCAAAAATGTGCGGCCGCGCATGAAGTTGAGTGACTTCACCTTGATGCGCGAGCGGATCAGATCGCGCGTCGCAGCGCGTCCCCAATCACCGGCTTCTTCATCAGTACTGTTGAGCACATCGAGGTTGTCTTCCAGCGCGCCCATCCAAGGATTCATCTTTTCTTCTTCCGTACCCGGCAAAAAGCCTATGTCTTCGCCAACCGGAACGGTGACGCGGGTGATGATGATTTCGGAATAGACCTTGTGTTCGAGCGTTTGCATCAGCGCGGACGCGAGCGTGAGTAACGTCTTGCCGGTACCCGCTTGTCCGAGAAGTGTGACGAAATCAACTTCCGGATCCATCAGTACATTAAGCGCAAAATTCTGTTCTCGATTGCGCGCAACAATGCCCCAGATGTTGTTTTTCTGGTGCCAACGTTAAGCGTGAACGAATTTGTTTATCAGGATGAAGATAAGCCGTTCTACGCCATCGTCGCTGCGCAAGAGGGT
>JANNRY010000487.1:0-17590 GCA_031401935.1 Betaproteobacteria bacterium
CGCGCGCCATGATGTCGATCTCGACTTCATCTTTAATCAAACGCATCTGGCCCAGTGCCATGCGCACATCACGCAATTCGGCCGGTGCTGAAATCCCCTGACGTACCTTCGCGCGCACCGCATTTAGCCAGCGCGTGACCGAAGCATCCCACTCAGCAGACGCGCCCAGCGGTGTATGAATGACAGCCTCATCGGCCATCAAATCGGGAATGCGGGCCTCCAATTCGGAGAGCGGATAGGTCTCGTCGAAATCAAAAACTTCCTTCGCCATCGTCGGGCCAAAACGAAAGCCATCCCAGATTTCGCGTTCAATATTTTTCTCGCGGCAAAACAAAATCTGGCGCGGCTTCTTGCCCAGCGTGATCGCCACCACCGCCTCCGGCTCGCGGAAGCCGGTGAGGTAGTAAAACGCGCTATCCCAGCGGTAATCGTAATGCGCGTCGGCGTTGCGCGCGACCTCGGGCGAAGTCGGCAATAACAACACGCCTTCCTTCAAAATTTTGGCCAGACGCGCGCGGCGTTTAGCGTGGGCTTTGATGTTCGGAACAACAACCGGGAAAGGGAAAGTTTCGCGTTTCATGGGTGTGGGAATGGCGTGATGAAGAGAAGGCAATATTGTACGCCGGTGGCCCTCGGGCGTTTGTGACGATCCGTGGCGAAGGTGGCGGCGTGGGCTTTATGAAATTGGCAAACTCAAGCACTGGCGCGGCTTCTCGGGCAAAAAGATGCCATGAAGTCCGCTGGTGCTGGTGTTTTGTGTTTTTCGGCTACTGGTCCGCCCATCCAAAATTGCACCTATTTATTCCCTCTCCCTCGGGGAGAGGGCTAGGGTGAGGGTTACGAAGTTGAATGCTACAACGCAATATTTGGAAGTCGCGTATCGAACACGTCAGTATGGCAGACTGAAACGCTTATCAATATCCGAGGCCCAATTCTTGGGCCTGAGTCGCCAGCGCTTGCAGCGCCGCATCGGTATCAACATGCATTGAACGTCTGAACTTCATAAGCTCTGCAAGCTCGACACAACGAAACTCGCCTACGTTCTGATACGGCAACCTGCCACTCTCGAGTTGCGCAACCAAAAATGGGTCGGACACGTTTAGAAATATGGCCGCTTCTTGCTCGCTCAAAATCGGCTTGACCAAGTCACTGATGGGCATGGGGAACTCTTGAGAATTACATCGAATCGACGTCGGCATTATGCGCGCATATACGGGTTAAGCTAGCATTGGCTAGGTTCCCGAGTTGTGCGTGAATACAGAGTTTCAGGTTTTCACTTAAATTCCAAGCGTGGGTTGTCAGGCATTTTCTCATAGGACTATTTTGATGGCCGCAAAAGACAAGCAATGGACTCGCGAACAATTGTTGGTTGCGTTTGGTCTGTACTGCCAAATCCCATTCGGGAAAATGCACAAGACGAATCCGTCAATCGTTGGATTGGCTGCGCTGATTGGAAGGACACCATCAGCGGTTGCGATGAAGCTAGGCAATTTTGCGAGCCTTGATCCGGCGATTACATCTACAGGTAGATCAGGTTTAGATGGAGCTTCTCTCAAAGACAAAGCTATCTGGGGCGAATTTCATGCCGACTGGGAGGCGCTCGCTGTCGAGAGCAAACGAGCACTTGATTCGCTAGCAGGAGGACATGCTAGCCAAATATTTGGGGAACTGGAACCGCTCAATGAGTCCAGTGAAAATTATGAAGGCATGACTAAGTCAGTTCTTATAGCCGCTCGCATCAGACAGTCATTTTTTCGCAGAGCTATTTTAAGTAGCTATCAGTCGCGTTGCTGCATGTCTCATGTAACGGAACCGATGCTGCTCATTGCGAGCCACATCATGCCTTGGAGTGAAGATAAGTTAAATCGACTCAACCCGCGAAATGGACTTTGCCTCTCAGCATTTCATGACCGCGCATTTGATAAAGGCTTAATTACGGTTACCCCGGACTATTGCGTTCAAGTTTCGAAACGGTTACGAAAGCAGGCTAAGAATCGATTTGTCGCGGACTCCTTGCTAAGTCTCCACGGCGAAAAAATTCTGCTACCAGATAAATTTTTACCTTCGCAGGAGTTTCTGAGTTGGCACAACCAGCACCGATTCATAGATGCGGCAATTTAGAAACGGGTTAAATCATGAAATCAAATGATGTTCTTACTGATTTATCAATCTTCATTACTTCCGATCAACCAGAAACCTGCCGCAATTGCGGCACGCGCACAGAGTTTGATGAAGTGACCGATCAACAGCAACTTCATCAATGTGCCCGCTGCGGTAATCAATATGTTTTGGATTTGGAGGGCTAAGGCGAGCTCGCATAAATACATAAAACCCTAGCATCCGCGACCCTCCAGCCACAAAACCCTCCAAACACCCCGCCAATACTAGACTTTCACTTTTAAAACGTAGTCCGAACCACTCCCGCATCCCCAATCTTCAGCGCATTAAACAGCCGAACCAACGGCCATAATTCCTGATATCGCTCGCAAGTCTTCCGCACGTAATGCACGAAGCGCGGCGTGTCTTCCAGATAGCGGGGTTTGCCGTCGCGATAATTGATGCGCGCAAAAATGCCGAGGATTCTTAGGTGGCGTTGCAGGCCCATCCATTCGACGTCGCGATAAAAATCGTCGAATTGGGGCGGCACTGGCAGGCCGGCTTTCTTGGCTTTTTCCCAGTAGCGGATGGTGCCATCGAGCACTTGCTCTTCGTCCCACGAAATAAAGGCGTCGCGATATAGCGAGGCGATGTCGTAGCTGATCGGGCCGTACACTGCATCCTGAAAATCGATCACGCCGGGATTTCTCTCTGGCGCATCATCTGCGACCATCAAGTTCCTCGGCATGTAGTCGCTGTGCACGTACACGCGCTTCTGCGCGAGGGTTGAATCGATGATCAGCGCGAACATGCTTTCGAGTGTTTCGCGTTGCGAATTGCTCAATTCCACTTGCAGGTGTTTGGCGATATACCAATCTGGAAACAAGCTCAGTTCGCGCTTGATCAGCAGCGCATCGTATAGCGGCAACACATCCGGCTTGGATGCCAGTTGCCATTTCACCAGCGCGTCTGCGCACGGACGGAACAGGGCATCGAAGTTGTCGTCGTTCAAAACATCCAGATAAGTTTGCCGCCCCAGATCGGTGAGGAGCAAAAACCCTTGCGATAAATCGGCCGCCAATACCTTCGGCGCGCGTACGCCCGCATCACCCATGAGCCCGGCCACTTTGATGAACGGACGGCAATCTTCAAGCGCCGTCGGCGCATCCATGACGATGCGCGTACCGGATGGGGTGGTTATGCGAAAATAGCGACGAAAACTGGCGTCTTCAGATGCGGGGGTGAGTTGGTAATCAGACACGCCCTCGCTGGCCAACAGCGGTTGTAGCCACGCAGCGAGCGCCTGCATGCGTGGTGAAGCATCTTGAATCATGAGGTTTCTTTTTATTTTGACAACCCGAATTTTAACATCCGCTCCCCTTGGCTTTCCTCGCTATCCCGGCTTTGTGCCCAGTCCGCTTGAATAATCCATCCGCATCTGCGCGGCTGAGACGTTCACGCCTGTGTCATGCGCTCGTACTGGTGCTGGCGGGCGTGGGCACGATCGCGTCCGCCCCGCTGCACGCGCAGCAAATTACGCCGCCCACGCAGGCCGAGCTCGATATCGCGATTCGCGAAGCGCTCAAAGTTGATAAAACATTGCCCACACCGGGCGCGCTGATTGGCCGTCCGCTCAAGGCCGGACCACGCGTGATCGAGGCCGGCAGCATCGACGGCGTGAACCAGAAGAACGTCTCGGCGACCGGCGATGTTTCGCTCACGCAAGGCAACATGACGGTGACGGCTGAGCGCCTCGACTACGATAAAGAGACCGACACCGCTGTCGCGCCGGGCAAGATGCGCATGACTCGCGATGGCGATGTCGTGACTGGCAGCAATCTAAAACTGAAGGTAGAGACCGAAATTGGCAGTCTGGAAGATCCGGCGTTTTTCTTTTCTAAAAATCCGGATCGTCCATCGCAGCGCTTTGAGGCGCGTGGCGCGGCCAAGCGCATGGATTTTCTGGGGGCAGATCAGGAGCGCCTCTACGATGCTTTTTACACCACCTGCAGAGCCGACGAGAGCGAGTGGTATCTGAAAATTTCAGAGCTCTCGCTTGATCGGGCGCGCAATATCGGCTCCGGTATTAATGCCGTGGTTGAATTCAAAGGCGTGCCGATTTTGTACATGCCGTATATGACGTTCCCATTGAATAACGAACGCAAATCCGGTTTCCTGCCGCCGACGATTGGTACGTCTTCAAGCAGCGGTTTCGAGCTTGCGGTGCCGTATTACTGGAACATCGCGCCGAACATGGATGCGACGATCACGCCGAAGATTTTTACCCGGCGCGGTTTGCAGGTTGGCACTGAGCTTCGCTACCTTGACCGCGGCGTTCTGGGGCAGCTTGATGCCGAATATTTGCCGCAAGACCGCGTTGCTGACCGTGACCGTTATCTGGCGTCGCTGCGCCATTATCAGAATCTCGATAAATGGCTTGCGCCGGGCTGGAGCGCGTCGGTCAACGCACAAAAGGTTTCTGACGACAATTACTTTCGTGACCTGTCAACGCGCATCAGCAATACCGCGCAAACCAATCTTCCGCGTGATGTCGCCCTCACGTATGCGAGCGATTTCGGTAATCTGACTACGCGCTACTTGAGTTTTCAGACCTTGCAGGATCCCACGGCCGAAGCGATTTTGTCGCCGTATCGGCTGGCCCCGCAGGTGACATTTAATGCGATCCCGAATCGCTGGAACGGGATCGAGCTCAATACGGTCGGCGAATTTACGTCGTTCGAACATCCCACGCTCGTCAGCGGACGGCGCTGGCTGCTGTATCCGTCTGCGTCCTATCCGATCACGCGCCCCTACGGTTTTGTTACACCGAAGGTTGGTTTCCACGCGACCCGCTATGACCTCACGCGCAACACCGCCGTCTTTGAAGGCGGCAACCGCGCGCTACCGATCATGAGCGTGGACAGCGGTTTGGCGTTTGAACGCGCGGCCACTTTTTTTGGCCAGTCGATCACACAAACGCTGGAGCCACGGCTGTTTCTGCTGTACGTGCCGTTTCGGGAGCAAAGTAAACTGCCGAACTTTTCCACTACCGATACCGATTTCAGTTTCGCGCAAATTTTCAACGAGAACCTGTTTGTCGGTGGCGACCGCATTTCGGATGCGCGTCAGGTCACCGCTGCGGTCACGACACGCTTTATTGAAAACCTCACTGGCATTGAGCGGCTGCGAGCATCCATTGGGCAGCGCTACTTTTTCGGCACGCAGCGCGTCACCCTGACGACGAACGATGCGCAGGCACTTTCCGACGTCACATCCAACAATATCAGTCGATCCGATTTTCTCGCGGCACTTTCAGGCCAGGTGTCGGATAGCTGGTCGCTCGATTCGGGATTCCAGTATTCAGCCTCGACCAAACAATTCCAGAAAACCAACGTCTCCGCGCGTTACAACGCCGAGGGAGGCCGCTTGTTGAATTTCAGCTACCGGTTCACCCGCGATTCATTGAAACAAATCGACATTTCCACACAATGGCCGTTTGGCCGCGTGGCCCCAGCATGGACGCTGTTGGCGCGGGCCAACCATTCGCTGCGCGATGGTCGCCTGATCGAGGGTTTGCTCGGGGTCGAGTATAATCAGGGCTGCTGGGAATTTCGCCTTGTGGCGCACCGATTTGCCACTGCCGCCGAGAAATATTCAAACTCGATCCAGTTCCAGTTGGAGCTGAAGGGTCTATCCAAACTGGGCATTAATCCGCTGGAAACACTGAAGCAGAACATTTCCGGCTATCGACGGTCTGAGGATCGTGCCGGTGACCAGTACGGCCGCTAATCTTTGTAAAGAAATGATCATGAAACATCGCTTATTTTGCATTTGTCTTATCCTCTTTGCCGGTGCTGCTTCGGTTGCCGGTGCGCAGGCACCGTTCGCGACACCCGCCACGCCTAACCCATTGTTCACGCCGCCAGCACCGAGGCTCGACACCAAACTTGCATCACCCGTGAAGCCCGGCGGCGTGATCGAACTTGATCGCATCGTGGCTGTCGTGAACAATGAAGTCATCACGATGAACGACCTGAACGAACGTGCGACGACAGTCGCGGCGCAATTGAAAAAACAGGGCACGCAACTGCCGCCAATGGATGTGCTACGCAAACAATTGCTTGACCGCATGGTGCTGGATCTTGTGGAGATGCAGGAAGCGAAGGAAACGGGTATCAGGGTCGATGACGATACGCTCGACAAAACGTTGCAGCGCATCGCCGATGAGAATAGCCTCTCGATGTCCGAATTCAGGCGGTTGACTGAGGCCGATGGCATCCGCTGGTCAAAATTTCGCGAGGAGATTCGCGGCGAAGTGATGAAGACCCGCTTGCGCGAGCGCGAGGTCGGTGGGAACGTGAATGTGACCGACGCCGAAATCGATACGCAATTGCTGCTTGAGGCACGCGAGGCAAGCACGGATCAGGAATTTCGGCTGGCCCATATTCTGGTGCTCGTGCCGGAGCAGGCGACCTCAGCACAGATAGAAACGCGACGTAAACGTGCGCTGCAGGCGCTGTCGGAATTGCGCAAAGGTGCAGAATTTGCACAGATCTCCGCGCAATTTTCTGATGCGCCGGATGCATTGCAGGGTGGCAATCTGGGCTGGCGTCCATCGGGCCGTCTGCCGGCAATTTTTCTCGAAGCGCTCTCAGCATTGAAGGCGGGTGAGATCACCGATATTATGCGCAGCGCCAACGGCTTTCATATCGTTAAATTACTCGACAAGCGTGGCCGCAGCAATCAGCCAACGATTCAACAAACGCGCGTGCGGCACATCCTGATCAAGCAAAAGGAAGGCGTCACCGACGACGACGCACGCGAGCGCTTGTCCAGATTGCGTGAGCGCATTGTCGGCGGCGCTGATTTCGCTGAATTGGCGAAGGTGCACTCGGATGATCCATCGGCAACCAAGGGCGGTGAATTGGGTTGGCTATCCCCGGGCGACACCGTGCCGGAATTTGAACGCACGATGAACCAGCTGCGCGACAACGAAATCTCCGCGCCGATACAAACCCAGTTTGGCTGGCATTTGCTGCAGGTGGAAGAGCGCCGCACCGAAGGCGTCACCGAAGAGCGTCGGCGCGCCGCTGCGCGTAACGTTATCCGTTTACGCAAGACTGACGAGGCAGTGGAAGACTGGTTAAGACAGGCGCGGGATCGCGCGTTTGTTGAGTTGAAGCTCGAAGAGAAATAGTAATTTTCCCCTCTCCCCCACAAACGGAGAGAGGCTATCTCTTCCCTCGCCCCTCGTGGGAGAGGGACCAAGGGAGAGGGGGAGAGGTTGATCACCGGGAAATCGCCGCACTCCAACGCCAGATCACATCCCCATGACAGCATCCAGTACCAGCATTGCAATTACCTCGGGAGAACCAGCCGGTATTGGCCCCGATTTATGCGTGTTGCTCGCCGCCGAACTCGCGACTAAAGCAGACGCCAAATACGTTCTACTCGCCGATAAAAATCTGCTCGCCGCACGCGCCGATGCACTCGGGGTCAACTGGCCTGTCAGCGCCGCTAACCTGCATCTTGAGCACCTACCGCTTGCGGTCAGCGCCAAGGCCGGTGTGCTTGATCGCGCAAATAGCGAATATGTCCTGCATTTAATTGATCGTGCAATCGGCGGTTGCCTCAGCGGCAAATTCGCGGCCATGGTAACAGCGCCGGTGCATAAGGGCATCATCAACGACGCGGGGATCGGCTTCACCGGTCACACCGAATATCTTGCCGAAAATACCGGCACACCACAGGTCGTGATGATGCTGGTCGGTCGCGAAACACCAATACTCCGCGTAGCCCTTGCGACGACTCACTTGGCGCTCAAGGATGTGCCCGCCGCGATTACGCGTGAATCGCTGACGCTAACATTGCGTATTTTGCACACCGACCTCAACACAAAATTTGGCATCGCGCAACCGCGCATCCTCGTGGCTGGCGTGAACCCGCACGCGGGTGAAGGCGGCTATCTGGGGCGTGAAGAAATCGAGGTGATAATTCCCGTGGTGGAAATGTTGAAAGCAGAGGGCATGCTGCTCGACGGCCCGCTACCAGCCGATACACTGTTCACGCCGCGCCATCTTCAACATGCCGACGCGGTGCTGGCGATGTATCACGATCAGGGATTGCCGGTTCTTAAATACGCGAGCTTTGGCGAGGGTGTGAATGTCACGCTGGGTTTGCCGATCATTCGGTCATCGGTTGATCACGGTACCGCACTGGATTTGGCGGGCACGGGAAGAATCGACGTTGGCAGCATGAAGGCCGCCATCAATCTGGCCGTCCAGCTGGCGCGACTTCGCTAACGATGTTGCCACGCGCGAAGAAACGGTTTGGTCAGCACTTTCTGACGGATCGTCATTACATCGACCGCATCATCAGCGCCATCGCGCCGCAACGCGATGACGTGCTGGTTGAAATCGGGCCGGGGCCTGGGGCCATTACCGAGCCGCTCAGCGCCAGACTGAATCATTTGCACGCGATAGAAGTTGATCGCGATCTCGCGGCGGCACTGCGGTTGCGGTTTCCGGCAGACATCTTCACCTTGTTTGAGGCCGATGTGCTGTCGTTTGATTTTTCGATTTTCGGCACACATTTTCGCGCAGTCGGCAATCTACCCTACAACATCTCGACGCCATTTCTGTTTCATCTTGCGACCTTCGCCGATGCGCTCATCGATGGCACATTCATGCTGCAAAAGGAAGTCGTGGACCGCATGGTGGCCGCACCCGACAGCGCAGCGTATGGGCGCCTGTCGGTGATGTTGCAATATCGTTTCGAGATGAAGCGCATGTTTGATGTGCCGCCCGGTGCATTCACGCCGCCTCCCAAAGTGGATTCCGCCATCGTGCGCATGGTGCCGTTGCCCGCACAACGATTGCGTGCAATCAACGAAGAACGCTTTGCCACATTCGTGAGTGCCGGATTCGGCCAACGCCGAAAAACACTCGGCAATACACTCAAACCGTACCTTGCCGCCGATGCGATTGCGGCACTCGGCATCGATCCGAAACGCCGCGCGGAAACGTTGTCGGTGGCGGAGTTTGTGGCGTTGTCGGATTACGTTGTTGGATAGTGCAGCGACACCCTAAGCGCAGCATAAATTAGGCAAACACTAGCACTGGTGAGCTTCCTCAGGCGTTTTATGCCTGTGATGCCCGCCAATGCTAGTGTTTGGCGATTACCGAGGGAAATATCAAAAACCCATCAGCGCCGATCATCGCTTGCGGCTGCTGTCCAGCGCAGCGAAATATCGGCAACATGCGCTGCCAGCGAAAGCACCAGCGCGGCAGCAATCCACTGCCAATGCGCACCAACGAGTGCGCCAAACAAAGCGAGGACGAGGCCCGCGCCAGCAGCAAGCCCCCAAGCGAAGCCAAACGGCGCGATGCCCTTCCCGGTTCGTCTGAACAGTAACGTCAGGGCGACGCCCTCGATCAACATCAGCGCAAAAATAATGACCGCGACAACGCCGCTTGAAAAAAGCTCAGCCATCTGCGCGCAACACTGGTTGAAGTTTCATCCTAGCCGACCACATTGAGTTGCACTATCGCCAGATTGAGGATCGATGCGAACGTCACCCACGCCAGATACGGCACCAACAACCATGCGGCTAATGTTGAGCGCGGCGACAGTACCCAAATCAGGGCCGCAATCGACGCCCACAAAAACACGACCTCGACCATCGCGTGTTCAGGGCGTTGCAGCCGAAAAAACAGCACGCTCCAGAGCACGTTCAAGAAAATATTGAACGCAAATAATCCGATCACCAGCGCGCGTCCACGCGCAGTTTGCATCGCCCGCCATGCGGTCGCCGCCGCCACGCTTGCCAACGCGTAGATCACCGTCCATGCCGGGCCGAACAGCCAATCAGGCGGCTGAAACGATGGCTTTTTCAGCGCACGATACCAAGGCCCGATGTCCGTGGCGAGGCCGCCAAGCATCGCCACGCATAATGCAACACCGGCGGCAACAGCATAGGGTTTCCAGCGCGAGGCAGTTTGCGCGCTCGCGCGATCGCTCACGTCCGCCCAATGCCAGCCAAGTGCGCCAAATCTTTGAAGAAGATGCGAATGTGCGCCATCGGCTTGGCGCGCACCAGCTTCTTATGCATGTAGGCTTGCCAGGTAAGCTCCTGTACGTCCTTGTCGCGACAAATACTGACAAAGCGTTCGCGGCGCTTGTCGCTCGAATACCAGAAGCGCTGCATGATGCCAAGAATCCAGAATACCTGCCCGTGCGCTTTCATGAAGCGTTTGCGCGCCTGTGCAAGCGCCGCAGCTTTTTTGGTATCCAGAAATTGTTCGGCCGCGTCTGCCGCGAACTCTCCGCCGACCATCGCGTAGTAGATGCCTTCACCCGATGCCGGTGCAACAACGCCGGCCGCGTCGCCCGCAAGCAATACATCGCGGCCATTATCCCAACGCTTCAACGGTCGCATGGGCAGTGGCGCGCCTTCCCGCCGAATCGTTTCGGCAGCGCCAAGGCCCGCGACTTCGCGCAGTTGCGTTACCGCGCTCCGGATCGAGAAACCTTTTTGCGCGGTGCCAGTGCCGACGCTGGTGGTTTCGCCATGCGGAAATATCCAGCCGTAGAAATCCGGCGACACCTTGCCTTGATAATAAACATCGCAGCGCGCCGGATCGAATTCGCCTTCAGCCCCGACGGGCGTGCGCACGATCTCGTGATAGGCGTAAACATAATTGGTGTCAGCAGCCGCGTCGATTTCCTGACGCGCCACCTGCGATGAAGCGCCATCCGCACCAATCACCAATCGCGTCCGCACGGTATGCGGCTTTTTCTCGTTGTCGGCATCGGCCACGGCGTAATGCACGATCACGTAGCCGGCACTATCGCGCTCAAGTTTTACGTATTGGCCGGTGACGCGTTGTGCACCAAGCTGGGATGCACGCACGCGCAACCATTCGTCAAAATGTTCGCGGTCAACCATGCCGACAAATCCTCCATCGATTGGCATGTCAACCTCACGGCCCTTGGGCGAGACCATTCTTGCAGAGGTCGCACGTGCAACTAGCAACTCTGCCGGAATCGCGAATTCCTTGATCAACGCTGGCGGAATGGCGCCGCCACAGGGCTTTATACGTCCGGCTTTATCGAGCAATAAAACTTTGCGGCCGTGCCGCGCAAGGTGGGCGGCCGCAGTGGCACCCGACGGCCCGCCACCCACCACCACCACATCGAACATTTCCGTATCCATCATTTGCGCTGCTCCGTTAATTCGTTTGGCACTCGGTTTTTTGGTGATTAATGCTTGGCATCTTGCATTCGCGGTATCGCTGCCACGCGCGCACCACGCAACGCGGCACCTTGTTCCGGCGACGTGGCAGACGAGTCGCTACCGCATACTGCAATCCCTCGTGCGAGCAACGCTGCCGCCACAAATGCCACCGCTTCCAGGGCAAACACCAGCGCATAACCCAGTGCGGGAGATGCTGTTAACCACCGCGCGGTATCACTCAATATCGTGCCGAGCAAGCCACCGACGCCAAAGGCAATCGCCTGCGACGCACCCCACATGCCCATCCTCACGCCTTCGCGACTGCCGCCGCCCTGACTCGCCATTGCCATCATCGATGCGATCGCCGCGATGGAAAACGCGCCATTGGCGACGCCCAAGAGAAAAACATTTTCACGCACCGGCCATGGCGGACCCACGACGCCAGCCCATGCCAAACCCGCGAGCGCCACGCCTGAGGCAATGCACCCGCCAACGATCCACGACTTCAGGGAACCAAACTTGCGCGTGCCGAATATGCTCGTTGCAAAGGCAACCAGAATCATGCCCGCAAGCACGCCGCCGTGTTGCACGCCGGAAAGCTTGGTTGATTCTCCAGGGGTGAAGCCGAATATGGCACCGGCGAATGGCTCGAGAATCAAATCCTGTGCGCTGTAGGCCAGCATGGACACGAAAACAAAAATGGTGAAGTGTCGTGCGTCGCGCTCCGACCACACCTGCGCTAACGCGTCGCGAAATGCAGTTTTTTTGGTTGCCTGTTGGGCCTGTTGTGCGCCGTGCTGCGCAATTCCTGCGCCGATGTGACCTTCAACGCCCCATATGGCAGCGGCAGTAAGCAAAAATGCGACGATAGATACACCGGTGGTCACGGCGATCATGCGCTCGGGCGAGAAAGGGTCGAGCAATTTGCCCGCGACCGTGGCGGTTATGGCGAACCCGGCAATCATCATGATCCACACAACTGTCGCGGCGGCACCGCGACGCAGTGGATCCACGCGCTTTGCAAGGAGCACCAGCAATGATGTTCCCGCCGCACTGACACCGCCGCCGATCAGAATGAACGCGACTACAGCAAGGAGTAATCCGAGAATAAAGTTGCTACCCATCAACGCTGTCGCAACGGCCGCAGCTGATCCGCCCAGTGCCAGCACCGCCATCCCGCCCACAATCCACGGTGTACGGCGCTGTCCAATATCGGAGCCATGTCCCATGCGGGGACGCAGCAATTGCATCGCGTAATGCAATGCCACCAGCACACCCGGCACCATCGCAGGAATGGATAGCTCAACAACCATCACGCGATTAAGCGTGGATGTTGTGAGCACTACCACTGAGCCCAGCGACATCTGA
The DNA here is from genome assembly GCA_031401935.1 of Betaproteobacteria bacterium. Lineage (GTDB taxonomy): Bacteria > Pseudomonadota > Gammaproteobacteria > Burkholderiales > Usitatibacteraceae > UKL13-2. The sequence continues at coordinate 12,701 of JANNRY010000487.1, forward strand.
ATCAGGCCCAGTCTGAATATGCCCAACCAGCCAATGAAATTGTCACGCATCCGAATTCCTCATGGAGCAAATCAGCCTGATTGCGTCAAGACCCTGCGCTGCGCAAAGCGAACGCGCTGACCAACATTCCTGCCACAAAGAAATTAATGCCCAGCGCGCTATACCAGGTTGCGAACGCAATTGGATCCGACAGGAAACGCCGCATCAACAACAACTGCGCCACCAATAGCCCGACGATTGCCAATGCGTAATTTGGCGCGCCCCAAGCCAGCAACACTGCCACGACAATCACTTGTGGAATCGCCATCATTGCGCATGCCACACGCGCCGCGTTTTGCGGGCCGAGCTGCACCGGCAGGGACCGAATACCCATCTGGCGGTCACCGGCGATGGCCTTGAAATCGTTGAGCGTCATGATGCCGTGAGCGCCCACGCTGTAGAGCGCCGCAAGCACAAAGATGCGGGGATCGGTAATCGTGCCGCCAGACATCACGGCAGCACCCGTTATCCAAGCGAGTCCTTCGTAGCAAATCGCGCACGCGGCGTTGCCCCACCAACCGTTTTGTTTGAGACGAAACGGCGGTGCACTGTACATCCATGCGAGCACCAAACCGACGGCTGTTGCCGTGAAGCCCCACGTGCCAAGTGCGCCCGCCAAGAGCAACGAGAGTAACGTCCAAAGTATGGCAATGTACAAACCCCATCGCCCCGGCATTCGTCCGGAAGGGATCGGTCGCTTGGGCTCGTTAATTGCATCCACATGACGGTCGAACCAATCATTGACTGCCTGGCTCGACGCGCAAACGAGCGGGCCAACAAGGATCACACCCGCGATGATCACGCCCCAGTGTCCATCGAGTGCAACCCCTGCTGAAACCACCCCGCAACCAAACGCCCACATCGGTGGGAACCATGTGATCGGCTTTAGCAACTCGGCGACAGTTGCAACCGAGGGGCGGCTAATCAATACGTGCGATGCGGTATTTACGCTCATGTATTTTGGGAGGCAACGTTGTCGTGCACGAATTAGTCGTTGTTTTCACCGTCGGGTGGTAAGTCGCCGAGGCCGTAGCGACGCAACTTTACATAAAGGCTCTGCCGACTGAGCCCCAAAATTTCTGCTGCTGCAGCGCGATTGTCGGCGGTCAAATTCAGGGCGGCCTCAATGCAGAGTTTTTCGATCAAGTCGGTTGTTTCGCCGACCAATTCTTTGAGCGGAACCCGACCGACCAACTCCGTCAATTGCTCCACAGAACGGGGCGTGCCACGCACTGACGCAATGGTGATACCTTGACCATAGCCGTCATTTTGCACATTGCCACTGCCCAAACCCTGCCCGACGGCAGAGCCGGGGCCACTTCCGCCGACGTGCCCGATCACCCGGCCACCCAGATTCCGAATGGTAAAACCAAGGCACGGCGTTTCGCCGTTGGACACAGATACTGCGGAGACTTCGACGTCGGAGATTGAGCCGTCCTGTCCGCGTAGTCCGGTTGCAAACAATCGCACCGCACCGCGCTGGCGAAGATTGGCCATCAGCACATTAAAATCTACCCCCGAATGCCCGAGCCAGCGTTCGAGCGGCTCGCCTTTGGCTTGTTCGTCGCTCGACAACTGCGCCATCTCGATGAAGGTACGATTGGCAGAAAGCACACGACCTTCAAGGTCACACACGACGAATCCGTCGGTCGCATGTTCGACTACGTCGAGAATATTGCGCGCCAGTGGCTCATCGGGTACATCGAGCTTCGCAGGCGAGATTCGTACCAGAAAATGTGCTGATTGCTCTTGGCGGAAAAGTGACGCCGTCAACAGGAATGAAGCGCCCACCGCAGCAGGCTTTGAGAGTTGCACTCGGATATCGTCGGCACGCCCGGCGGATCGTACCTGCGCGAGTAACGCGTCGATTGCCAGTGTGCTCGCCCCGTCAAATCCTTCCGGAAACCGGCGACCGACGCAGGATGCAGCCGGCTGCCCTAGCAGCTTGCCCACGGACGCGTTCGCCTCGACCACTTTTTGTGTTGCTGCATCGACCACCAAAATGGCTTCGTATGACATCTGGAACAGCAGGCGATAGCGTGTTTCGGCATAGCGCAAACGCCAGTAGTCGCGTTCCATCGAGTGCTGCGCGTCTACGAGACGCTGTAATAGTGCAGTGTTGGCACGCAAGTCACGTCCGAAAGCGATAATGCTGCCATCCGGACCCGCTCGAAACGCGGCATATAAAACCGGTATCTCGCTGGTTCCCTTCGACGAAGGATGATTTACCTGACGCCATTTTGCGCTGCGACCAGAAGCGGCCTCATTCAGTAGTGTGGCAATCTTGGCTTGTGATTCCACGGTAGTGACTGTATCGATCATCGGACGACCAATCCACTCACCAAAGCCCTCGCGAGAAAGGTCATTCGACGTGCAGTTAACCCCGCGTACGATTCCATCCCGATCTACGACCAACGCGATATCTGCAGCAACCGCAATCAGGTTAGCCGCCGACTCTGTATCAAGTCCACCGAGCGGAAATGGAACCCCTTCGCCATGCTGGTTCGCGCTGAGAGGTTCTTCTTCCATTTGCATCGCGCTTGTTCCAGCCGTGGTCGTGCTCAATCGGTAACCTTCCGCCTATTTTGTATAACTTTGTTTTGATGCGCCCATCATGCTTTCAGCGTAATGACGCGATTTATTGACCGCGTCGATAACATCGCAGGCAGAGAAATCGGCACCAACTGACAGCGCTAACTCAGGCTTCTGAATAAACACCGATCCACCCACCATGATGCCAACATTGATGTTCCTGGATGCCTGTCGAAGCGATGCGATGGTCGCCGTCAACTCTTCCATCGTCGTTTCACTGCCGACCCACAAACCAAAAATATCGAACCACTCGGTGCGCACTGTTTCGACCAGCTGTTCCGTGGCCACAGGGAGTTCTCTAAATACCTCCCAGCCTGCGCGACAGAAAAACTCGCCCACGAGCGACAATCCAAACGTATGTTGCTCTGCACCAATCGGCGATAGTAGCACGTGAAATCCGGCATTTCGCTTGGCGTTTCCCTCTGACTGAAAAACCGGACTCAACTCATGAAGCAAATGTTGCAGCCGCCACATTCCCAACGTGAGCTCGGTAATACCACAGGTGTCATTTGCCCAAAGCGCCCCAAGCCGACGGGCAGAATCCGGTAGCAATTTTAGAAAAATCGTTTCCACCGTCACACCTCTGGCGCGCCACATATCGAGATATGCATGAATCGCGCGCACATTATCGGCAAGTAACAGCTCTACAAATGCGGTGACATCTTCTGGCGACGGACTTGCTGACGGCGTTGTTTGTTCGGAAGCAGTACTTCGGTGCGCGACGAGAAGCCTCGGAATAATTTCGGATTCAATGACGCGAGCAAGACATTCACGGCGAATTTCGTCTGCATTGCGGATCTGACGGATCGTATGGTCCGCATGAACCAATGGCTGAACACTCATGTTTCCTCCTCCACCAATGTTGTATTTGCATTTAGCCCAGTAAGTCTTTTTGCGCGCTATCTGTAGGCGAAGAGTGCCGTCGGATGGTGGAGGCAGAAACTTTTTTTGGGCTAAACGACTGTGCCAATACTATTTTGATGCGACTACATCCCGTTTTCCGCGCACTGTGATATGCATCACATTCATTTGGGTTTTCGACTGAAAACACCGACGCAGAAGCTGAGTTGACACACGGCAGAATCAGGACTGTCAACCTGATACCACCATTTAATACACCGTCACTCTATCAAGTTTTGGCCAGACTGCAAATTGATTTGCCGACCATTCAGATTGATTTAATTCCTGCGCGCGGAGTTTGTCAAGTAATCCTTACGTCAAATTTACTTGACACTTTTATTTTCGAGGTCTAGTCTAACGATAAGGATAAACAGAGAGTGCAAACCATGCCGGGGAGTCGCAACTTGCACCAGCAACAACTACCGCTTTACACGGCTGAAGAGAGGAAAAGACGCGATAAGTCTGCCTGGACAATCGTCCAAGGCATCCTTGCGCCGGTCCAGTTCGTGGTGTTTCTGGTCAGCCTGGGGCTGGTCTGCCGCTTTCTTGCGACGGGAGAAGGTCAATTCGCCGCGACACTTTCCGTTGTCGTTAAAACCTTGGTGCTTTACACAATTATGGTTACCGGCGCGATCTGGGAAAAGGAGGTCTTCGGCCAATACCTTTTTGCGCGCGCGTTCTTCTGGGAGGACATGGTGAGCATGCTGGTGATTGCGCTCCACACCGCCTACCTTTTCGCGCTTTTCACTAACACGCTTACGGTGACCGAGCAGATGTATCTGGCGCTGGCGGCCTACTTTACGTATGTGGTCAATGCCGCTCAGTTCCTGCTCAAGCTCAGAAGCGCACGGCTGCAACAAACACGTCATATGCAGGTACAGAACGAGGTCGCCGCGTGAGTGCGGCATTGCCCATCGCCGAAGGGTGCAGTGATGCCAGAGTCATTCCCATCGCAAATGCGGTGCTACGCGAGCGTGGCCAACGCGAAGTCTTCTGCGGTTTGACAGGCATTATTTGGTTGCACCGGAAAATTCAGGACGCATTCTTTCTCGTGGTCGGATCACGAACCTGTGCCCACCTGATTCAGTCTGCAGCAGGCGTGATGATTTTCGCAGAGCCACGTTTTGCCACCGCCATTATTGAAGAGCGCGATCTTGCCGGCCTGGCCGATGTCAATGTCGAACTGGACCGTGTGGTCTCGCGACTGTTGGAACGCCGCCCTGACATCAAGCTGTTGTTCCTCGTTGGATCTTGTCCCTCCGAAGTCATCAAACTGGATTTATCTCGCGCAGCACAGCGACTTTCCCGCCAATTTTCACCCGCAGTGCGGGTACTCAACTACTCCGGCAGTGGCATCGA
>JANNRY010000488.1:0-1898 GCA_031401935.1 Betaproteobacteria bacterium
CCCGATAAATATCGGAGTGAAATAGTGGCGGTCCCCCAACACGCAAAAGGCACGCAGCCCAATCTTCTCGGCATGAGTTTGGCCGAGATGACGGCTTTTTTTGCCGACTTGGGGGAGAAACCATTTCGGGCCAAACAGGTATTTCGTTGGCTGCATCAAGGTGGCGTCGATAGTTTTGACGCCATGACTGATCTTGCCAAATCGCTGCGCGAAAAGTTGCCGACGGTAGCCGTCATCACCGCACCGACACTGATGACCGAGCAAACGTCCAGCGATGGCACGCGCAAGTGGTTGTTGGATGTTGGTACCGGCAACGGAATCGAAGTCGTTTTTATTCCTGAAGATGATCGCGGTACGTTATGCGTATCGAGTCAGGTCGGTTGCGCGCTGGATTGCACGTTTTGTTCCACCGGCAAGCAGGGCTTCAATCGCAACCTCACATCGTCTGAAATCATCGGCCAATTGTGGTGGGCCAACAAGGCCATGGGACGTGATCCCAAAGGCGAGCGCATTGTTTCCAATGTGGTGATGATGGGAATGGGAGAGCCACTTGCCAATTTCGATAACGTGACCGCAGCGATGGATATCATGCTCGACGATCATGGCTATGGCCTTTCGCGCCGACGCGTGACACTTTCAACGAGCGGTATCGTTCCGAATCTGACGCGCTTGAAAACGCGTTGTCCGGTCGCGCTTGCGGTGTCATTGCATGCGCCCAACGACGCGTTGCGCAATGTGCTGGTGCCGATCAATCAAAAGTATCCATTGGCACAACTTATGGCTGCGATCCGCGATTATCTGGAAGCGGCACCGCGCGATTTTGTTACCTTTGAATATGTCATGCTCAATGGCGTCAATGATGCTGTGCAGCAGGCGCACGAATTGGTGGCGCTGGTGGGCGATCTGCCGTGCAAATTCAATCTGATTCCGTGGAATGCGTTTCCGGAAGCGCCGTATCAGCGTTCCAGCAATAACGCGATTCATCGCTTCCGTGAAGTACTGCAGACGGCTGGCTTCATTGTCACGGTCAGGAAAACGCGCGGTGACGATATCGATGCAGCGTGCGGCCAATTGGCAGGGCAGGTGGTGGATAAATCCAACCGTTCCAGTGTCATCAAATTCAGTCGTGCCGCAGCATAGTTCCTCTTAAGGAAATCCCTTGAAAAAATCACTTGCCGCGATTGTCTCCTCTGTTCTTTTTCTAGGTGTATTCTCCGGTTGCGTGTCTACCACGGCGGTCGAGAACAAGGCGTCCGATCAGGCGTCCAGGAGCGAACCTCTGGCGCGCGCGCAAATCCACACCGATCGCGCGGCTGAATACTATCGTTTGGGCAACAACGCCATCGCGCTGGAAGCAGCCAAGCAGGCGCTAAGCGCGGTCCCAAACCACGCCCCGGCTTACAACATGCTGGGCATAATTTACATGCAGCTTCGTGAAGACGCGCAGGCCGCACAGGCATTCGAACAGGCGTTGAGACTGGTGCCGAACGACTCTGAAACTCTCAACAACTATGGATGGTTTGTCTGCCAGCGGCAGAGCCCGGCGAATGCTATGCAATATTTTCAGACCGCGTTGAAAAATCCGCTGTACGCCACCCCCGAGAGCGCGCACTACAATTCAGGTTTGTGTCTGAAAAAAATCGGGGATGCTGCTGCTGCCGAGACACAGTTCAGACGTGCCCTTCAGCGGCAGCCATACATGGCTGCGGCAATGCTCGAACTGGCCGATATCGAGTTTGGACGTGGTCGATTCAAAGACGCCGAGGGATTATTGGCGCGGCACAATCAATTGGTGCAGTTGCCTAATGCTGACGCGTTGTTATTGGGTGCCCGCATTGCCCGCAGTCAGGGCGATAAATCGGCGGAGTCGAGTTATGTTCAGCAGTTACGTCGACGTT
>JANNRY010000489.1:0-6988 GCA_031401935.1 Betaproteobacteria bacterium
TACCACACGACCGAGCAACGTGATGTTGCGATCCAGATGACGCGGCGCGTGGCCGATCACGACATACAATTCGGCACCGCTGCCGCTGGTGTCATCGTTGTCGCGCCCCGCGCCGACCATGCCATAACAGTGAGTCAACCAGGTCCGTTTTGTTTTTGGATTCTGCGCGGCAGGAAAACCATTTGAAAAACCAACCTGCGGCGCATAGCCATCGACGTCGGGCAACCGCGTGAAAGAAAGCTTGTTATCGAGCGGACGCGTGTATTCGGGGAGAAGACTTTTCTTGCCCTGCTTCATCGCGCGCGCTTTGCCCGGCTCGGCATTTTCCGCTTCCGGGTCGCCCCACTGCACGACGTAATTGTCCTGCGAACGCAGTATTGAGAGGCCATCGAAATAGCCCTCGCGTGCGAGCGCGCGGATGTTGGCGGCATGCGCAGGCGCGTACGCAGCGCTAAGCTCGATCACCACACGGCCCATCGGCAAATCCATGTAGAGCGTGTTTTCCAGATCCAGCGACCGCCAGTCGCTTGGCGTCGCGGACGCGAGTATTTCTGAGTAAGAAGGCTTGGCCTTAGGTAAGGATGCCTTTGATTGTGCAAACGCCGACGACACTACGAATGCCGATGCAATCGAGCCGAGGATGATCGCGCGAAGGACGGGTCGATCAGTAAACATGGCTTCTCCAAAGAGTAAAGAATTGATGAAACATTGTGCGTACATTTTACGGGGCTGTCGCGTTGCGCCACGCTTGCAGCGGTGTTCACTCGATGCCTTAAACGTGGATCAAGCACTGGTGGGGCTTACAGGCATAAATGCCTCCAGTGCGCCCGCCAACGCTAGTGTTTAACTATTTGTTTGCGACGTTTGCGCAGCAGTTGTCATGTGCGTGTCACGCGCACGTAGCGATTTCGTCATTTTCGATCTGAATACTAGCCGCTTCTTAACAGGAGCCACGCATGACAAACGCAGCCAATAGCACTAACCACATTGACGACGATATCGACACCAACCCTTCCGCTAATCCCACATTCGCCAGCGTGCTCGATGCACGTCTGTCGCGCCGCCATGTATTGAAAGGTGGATTCAGCACTACGGCACTCGCCATGTTCGGCGGCATGGGCGCGCTTGCCGGTTGTGGTTCGGATGACAACACCTCCACGCCGCTACCTGTAGCACCCGCACCGTTCGTTCCTGCACTGGGATTTACACCTGTGGCGAAAGGTCAGGCCGATGCGGTCGTCGTTCCAACCGGCTACTCAGTATCCGTGCTGTATCGTTTGGGCGATCCTATCGCTTCATCCGTAGGCGACTACCGCAACGATGGTACCGACACGGCCGCCAGTTTTGCGCAGCGCGCAGGTGACCACCACGACGGCATGTATTTTTTCGGCATGGCTGCGAACAATCAGTTCAGCGTCAATACCAGTGACCGCGGCCTGCTGGTGATGAACCACGAAGCCATCACACCTGCATTCCTGCATCCGAACGGCGCAACCATAGTGAACGGCATACGCACCGTGGCTGAAGAAGTGCAGCGTGAGTTTTTTGTCCATGGCGTGAGTGTGATCGAAGTGAATCGCAGCGGTAGCGCGGTGACCTACAACCGTGCATCCGCATTGAATCGTCGCGTTCATACGTTGACCGAAATGGAGCTCTCGGGCCCGGCTGCACGCACGCCGCTGATGATTACAAAATTCTCTCCCGATGGCTCCAAGACGCGTGGCACGGTAAATAATTGCGCCAACGGCTACACCCCGTGGGGCACCTATCTGGCCTGCGAAGAAAATTGGGCTGGCTACTTCCGCCGCATCACCGCGACGGACAATCCGAATCGCAGCGCCAAAGAACTGGCCTCACTTGCCCGTTACGGCGTGACCGGTAATGGTCGTGAATTGTGGGCCACCGTCACGCCCGACACCGCTGATAACCAGTACGGTCGCTGGAACGCGATGAAACTGGGCGCATCCGCCGATGGCAGTGATGACTATCGCAATGCGCCAAACACCTACGGCTGGAACGTTGAGATCGACCCCTTCAATCCAACCTCGACACCAAGGAAACGCACCGCCATGGGCCGCTTCGCACACGAAGGCGCATGGCTGGGCCCGATCACGGCCGGCAAACCGCTGGTGTGGTACATGGGCTGCGACTCGCGTGGCGAATACATCTACAAATACGTCTCGACCGCCAACTGGGACGCGGCCGACGCTACGCGCGGCCTTGCGGCTGGCGACAAATATCTCAACGACGGCAAGCTTTATGTCGCCAAATTCAACGCTGATGGCAATGGCCAGTGGGTGGAATTGCGCTTTGGTTTGAACGGCATTACGGCCACCAACGCGGCCTACGCTTTCACCGATCAGGCCGATGTGCTGATCAACACGCGCCTCGCCGCGGACGCTGCAGGTGCCACCAAAATGGATCGCCCTGAATGGGGCGCAGTCAATCCACTCAATGGCGAGGTGTATCTGACGCTCACCAATAATTCGCAGCGCACCGTTGCCACGGCAGACGCAGCCAACCCGCGCTTCTACAACGATCTGCGCACCAATAACGTCAACCAGCGCGGCAATCCTAACGGTCACATCATCCGCTGGAAAGAGGCGCTAGGCGATGTCGCAGCGACCACATTCCAGTGGGACGTCTATTTGTTTGCATCACGTGCTGGCATGGACGCTGCCAACGTCAATCTCTCAGCACTCACCGCCAACAACGATATGTCCAGCCCCGACGGGCTGTGGTTCAGCAACGCCACCAAGATCTGCTGGATCCAAACCGACGACGGTGCCTACACGGACGTGACCAACTGCATGATGCTGGCGTCGATTCCCGGTGTGGTCGGTGACGGTGCCAAAAAATCGATCACCATCACTGACGGCGTTGCCAGCCGCACGCTTGACACTTACGTCGGCAAAGCGCTAGGCGATACAAACTTGCGTCGCTTTTTGGTCGGCCCGAAGGAGTGCGAGATTACCGGCATTACCGAAACGCCAGATGGAAAAACGCTGTTCGTGAATATCCAGCATCCGGGCGAAGATACCTCGCCGAACTTCACGACCAGAGCCTACGGCAGCTATTGGCCTGACGGTGGAACGAGTCGGCCGCGCTCGTCAACGATCGTGATTACGCGTAATGATGGTGGGATGGTTGGGGCGGCTTGACGATTGCTTGCAAGTCCCTCTCCCACGCAGGGAGAGGGGCCGAGCAATCAAATGACCGGCGACACAGCCGGTCAATTAATCCGCAAGTGCGCCCTGTTGCCCTTCTTCCAACCCTGCAACATCCTCAATAAGCTCATTCGCCGCTTCGGGATCGTTAACCAGGCGCAACGTTTTAACGACTGAAGTGTCAGTCGCATCGAGTTGTTCGTGCAGCCGTTTTTTCTTCCGCAACTGCCGACGCAGCGCTTCTGAGTCGAGCACTGCCGTGAAGGGTTCATCGACGCGATTGGCCTCGGCAAACTCGCGCGCGGCAATTCCCATGCGGACACGTATTGCCGGGTCCAGCAATTGCAGCATTGCATATTGCAGACTGCGCAGGTCATTGCCGCGCACCATCACCCCGGTCACGCCGTCTTGCATCAATTCAGCCGGTCCACCGATGTCGGTCACGATGACCGGCAGACCGGATGCCTGTGCTTCCAAAGGCGCATTACCCCAGGTATCGGTGGTACTCGGAAACACTTTCACGTCACATGACGCAAGCGCCGTGGCAAGTTCCTCACCGTGCAGGTAGCCGGTAAACGTAACAGGCAGACCGAGGAGAAGTTTCTCCAGCGCCGCGCGATAAGGGCCGTCGCCGATGATGATGAGATGTGCGTGCTGCTGCGTCTCACACAGCTTGCGGAAAGCCTGTGCGAGCAGGTGGAGATTTTTTTCGATGGCGACACGGCCGACATAAACAAATTTGACCGCATCGTTTGCGATGCCAAAGCGTTGCCAATAGGCAGGAACGCGTTTGGCAGGATGGAAGCGATCTACATCAATCCAGCGATCTAGAATGAGCAGCTTCCGGTTACGCAGGCCGCGTTTATGCAGCAGCTTTGCCACAAACTTGGATGGCACCAACACTTCATCCACAGACTGGTAAAACATGATCATGTACTTCCATGCAATCGCTTCAAGACTCACGTCTTTTGTGTAGTTTTCGACGTACTCAGGAATACTGGTGTGATAGGTCGCCGCCGTTTCGATTTGCAGTAACTTGGCCGCCATCAATCCGGTGAGACCGACGACACCGGGCGTGCTGATTTGCATCTTGGTAAAGCCGCCTTCCTGTAAATACTTGAGCAGATCCAGCATCGGCGGGAAGCAAATTTGCAAACCATCGTATTCAGGAAATCCGAGGTCTGCGACGGCTGAGAACAGCTTGAGCCGTCCCATTTCAAGATAGCGGCGGATTTCAGGGTCTTGAAGTTTTTTCGTATTGTCGCCCACCGGGATGCAGGTGACGACGGTAAAGTCGATGTCCCGCCTTACCGCCTCACGAATCATCCGCTTAATGCTGTTTGAGACACCATTGACCTCGAAGAAGGTGTCTGTGACCAGCACCACTTTCTGCGACTCACGAACTTTGAAAGAGCGCCGCACATCGCGCGCGATCTGGCAGTCTGCACTTTGCTGCATAAACGCGATCAGGTAAGGCAACGATACGAACAAATTCGACGATACCAATGCGACCGTTTCCTTTATCGCCGTGATCATATTCAGCGATCCACTACGACGCAGGCTGCGCACGTAATGCGCAAATATCCGGTTCACCAACGTTTTAACAACGAGAAATATCCGGTCGTCCATTGTGGCGGCGGCATCGAGTTCGTCACGAAAGCCGGCATCAGCTAGCATCAGATAGACCTCTGCTTCCAGTACCGCTTCGAATGGCTTGCTCAGTTCAGCACGCGGTCGCACCTGTTTCATGCGGTGAAACCACAGCCGTGTCTGGAACGAGAACTTGTCGCCCAGACTGCGGCTATCTGCATCGAATACCAGCTTGAGAAGCGATTGCATCGGTCCGCCGACACTGACCGCTTTGGCGGCCGACTTGGCTTTCTGTTGCAACCCGCCCTCATAAAGCAGCTTGAGGATCGAATGGGCAATGGTGACCGGCCCGCCGTGTTTGCCATTGGGCCGACTGGTGCGTGCGCGAATGGAATCGATTAGCACGTTGGCTGACAATGCCTGACCGCGCAGATCAAATTCAGTCCACGTCTCGCCGGGGTTAATACCGGAGTGATCGTCTGAACCGCCCACGACCGATTTCAGCCATGGCGTTGGTCCTTTGGGCGCGATGTCGTGCACGTTGGCTAGGCGCTCGATAGTTTCCCGATCCAGCCCACGCACGATTTCCCACGTGAGGTCATTGAGCACCTTGGTACGCGCGCCATTGCGCACCTCAAGGCAATTGCAGAGCAACATCGCTTTTTCAATATGGGTTGCCGAAAGCGAGCCCTCTCGCCCATACGGACGATTCTGCGTACTCATGAGCGGATGAGTCATGAAATAAGTCAACTTGTTGCCGGCAAGCTGCTGGTCTTCGGTCGCGATTTGCAAGTCCGCATATGCCACCATCTCGTAGACGTTACCGCGCAGGCGATTGACCTCCGTAAACTGCACCTCGGTCATGTTGGCGACCGTGATGTGGATGTTGCAACCATCTTCGGGAAATGTCGTGGTCATCTCGGCACTTATGAAAACATTCGGAAGGCCGTGATCGAGCATCTCGCGCACGCCGTCGATGGAATTGTGATCGGTCAGCGTCACGAGCGACATACCACGCGCTTTGAGCATGTGGTAGGTCTTGATCGGATCCGAATACGACTCCGGAATCGAGAAGCTGTTTGCTGCGTAGTAGTCGGTGACATTGGACGCGTACGAGTGCAGATGAAAATCCACCCGGCCCAGTAAGTTGTTAGCGGTGTTGTTTTTCATGATTAGTCCCCTTGCCATCTGCGCGATGAAATTGCATGAGACTTAAACAGACGCATATGACTACCCGGCGTCGGTTCGATGGCAGTTTGGCGTCAGTGAGAAGTATTGACGTTCATCTTTCTGTCATTGAGTCACGTTATAACTGTCTCGGAAAAGTAGTATCGTCGTCACAACAACTTCATCACGCACAGGAGAAACCGATGAGCGGATTCATGGAGACACTCAAAGAGCAACGCTGGGATGATCATCGCTTTTACCATCACAGCCGCATCAACCAGACCCTGCATCTCATCAGCGCGACCAGTTTTGTGGTGGGCTATGTGTTGTTGTTTTACGCGCCGGCAATCGCCGCACTGGTGTGCTGGTTGATCGGTATGGTCAGCCGCCAGTCGGGACATTTTTTCTTTGAGCCGAAAGGTTACGACGAAGTCAATCAGGCCACGCACGAATACAAGGAAGACATCAAGGTCGGCTACAACCTGCGGCGCAAAATTGTATTGATGCTGATCTGGGCGGTATCGCCGCTGGTGCTGTGGGCGGATCCGACGCTGATGGGTGTCTTCGAAAAACCCGCTGATTGGATGGGATTTATTAACAACGTGGGCCTGACGTGGATCGCAATCGGCGTCGGTGGATTACTGTTTCGCACCATTCAACTGTTTTTTATTCGCGATGTGCAAACTGGTTTGGTGTGGTCGACAAAAATCATTACCGACCCGTTTCACGACATCAAGCTTTATCACCGCGCGCCGTTGTATTTGATGCGCGGGCAGTTGATTGATCCGGATGTGGCGAAGCGGTAGTTGGTCGCGGGCGCCAATTCCATTTCGCGTCTATTTAAATTTGGTAGCGTTGCATGCCAGTCGCGTTCTATGCAACCAGACGCAAGCCTCCGCAAAAGACTCCTTCCCCTGGCAACAGGGGAAGCAACCGTGTCAAGAAGAAGGTTGAATTTTCCATGCCTGATCCTTTTTTAGCATCGCGTTGAGAATGGTCAATAGCTTCCTCATGCACGCAGTCATCGTGAGCTTGAACGGCTTGCCGGCCTTGGTCAGACGCTC
>JANNRY010000490.1:0-2745 GCA_031401935.1 Betaproteobacteria bacterium
CGGCGCTTACTTAGCTGAATTGCTGCTGGCAAAGGGCTATACGGTCTATGGTACTTACAGACGCACCAGCTCGGTCAATTTCTGGCGCATCGAAGAACTGGGTGTTGCGAATCACCCAAATTTGCATTTAGTCGAATACGACCTCACTGACTTTGGGGCCACGACACGCTTGCTCCAAAAATTTAATGTTCGCGAGATATACAACTTGGCGGCGCAGAGCTTCGTGGGCGTTTCCTTCGATCAACCCGTTGCGACGGGCCAGATTACGGGTCTTGGGGTGGTCAATTTGCTGGAAGCAATCCGGCTTGTCGATTCGACAATAAAGTTCTATCAGGCCAGCACGTCCGAAATGTTTGGCAAAGTGCAGGCGACACCACAAGACGAAGACACCGCGTTCTATCCTCGAAGTCCCTACGGCATCGCAAAGCTTTATGCGCACTGGATGACGATCAACTATCGGGAGTCGTATGGCATATTTGCGTGCAGCGGCATCCTGTTTAATCACGAATCTCCATTGCGCGGCCGAGAGTTTGTCACCAGAAAGATTACCGACAGTTTTGCCAAGATAAGCTTGGGGAAACTCGATTTGTTAGAGCTGGGCAATCTGGATGCCAAGCGCGATTGGGGATATGCCAAGGAATACGTGGAAGGCATGTGGCGGATGCTGCAATCTTCCATGCCAGACACGTTCGTGCTTGCAACTAATCAAACCAGGACGGTTCGGGATTTTGTGGCCATGGCTGCACAAGCAGCTGGCTACGAGTTGACATGGCGCGGTAGCGGTGAGGGTGAACAGGGTTTTGACGCGTTGACCGGCAAGATGTTGGTTAGAGTGAACCCGAAATTTTACCGACCAGCCGAAGTCGATTGCCTAATTGGAAATCCCGCGAAGGCAACGCGCGAACTTGGTTGGTCAGCAACAACAAAGATTGATGAGCTATGCCAAATGATGGTGAATGCTGATACTCGTAGAAACCAGATTGGTGCTACGTTTTAGGATGCCAACCAGTCTTGTCACCGGGATAAATGGGTTTACCGGCAGGTATTTGGCCAAGGAGTTGGAACTCTCGGGGCACACGGTCGTGGGTCTAGGCATTGAGCCGACCGGTCCAAGCGGGGTGACGATGGTTAAGTGTGATTTGACTGAGCGCACCGCGATGCTCAAAGCAGTGCGCCAAATATCGCCAGATTACGTTGTTCACCTCGGCGGAATTGCTTTCGCGGCGCATGGCGATGCGGATTCGATTTATCGAACAAACATCATGGGCACCCGCAATCTTTTGGAGGCGCTGGCACTTTGCCCGCAATTGCCAAATCTTGTGTTGCTCGCGAGCAGCGCCCATATTTACGGCAACGCAACAACTAGCCCGATAGATGAAAGTACTATTCCTGCACCTGAAAGTGATTACGCCGTAAGCAAGCTTGCCATGGAAAATATGGCTGCTTTATGGGCTGGACAGCTACCAATTACTATCGTTAGACCATTTAATTACACAGGCGCAGGGCAGTCATTAAATTTTTTACTTCCCAAAATTATTGACCATTTCCGCCGTAGGGCGTCGAGAATTGAGCTTGGCAATCTTGATGTCATTCGTGATTTTTCCGACGTTCGGGATGTCGTGCGAAGTTACCGCCGTTTGCTGGAAGCGCGGTTGCCAGGAGAGGTATTCAATCTGTGCTCGGGGGTTGGCCATTCAATGGAAGAAATACTGGCGCTTGTGACACAGCTATCACATCACGAACTTGAGGTTGTCGTGAATCCCGCCTACGTGAGGGAAAATGAAGTCCACAAATTGGTGGGCTCTTGTGCCAAGCTGGATAATGTAATCGGTACTTCCAGCAGAACAACTTTACGGCAGACGCTGGACTGGATGCTAAAGGACAAAAACATCCTTTCAATTGAAAGCACTCCTTGACCCCCATCACCCCCGCGAGCGTACTGCAGCGATTGTCCGTCGAAGCGCTATGCGAGACGGCCGATCGCTACTATCGCTCGGTGACTGATCCCACCGAACAGATGGGCAAGCCATTTTCCAATGCGCTTGATGCGCCGGATATGTTGATGAATCTTGGTCAGCTTTTATCCGGCCTGCATTTAACAAAGTCGATGAGCGTGCTCGATTTTGCTGCGGGGACGTGCTGGTTATCGCGCTTTCTCAATCAGATGCAATGCGTGACTATTTCTGTTGATGCCTCACAAGCCGCGCTAGCGATTGGCCGACGGCTTTTTGATGAGCATCCGATCGTCGGAAAGCCCCTTGCGCCACCGACTTTTCTGCACTTCAATGGTCGGCACATCGATTTGCCGGATGGCTCCGTGGATCGTATCGTTTGCTTTGATGCCTTTCACCATATTCCGAACCAGCGCGAAATACTTGCCGAGCTGGTGCGGGTGCTAAAGCCTGGCGGTATTGCCGGATTCAGCGAGCCGGGCCGCTATCACTCACAAACGGCGGCCTCCCAGCATGAAATGGCCAATTTTGATGTGCTAGAGAACGACCTCATTCTGGAGGATGTTGTGGCGCTGGCTTATGACGTTGGCTTTAGTGATTTCAGCTGCAAGCTTGGTTGCAGTGGTGAATTGTCGCTAGATGAGTATAAAGCCGTGATTAGTCTTGAAGCCTCGGGCGAGCTATCGCTTCGCATGCTCGACAACGTCAAGAACACGATGACAAATAAAGCTGTTTTTTTTCTGCACAAAGGCGCTCGGCAGCTCGATAGTCGCGGGGTGCAGGGGCTGGCTTG
>JANNRY010000491.1:0-2424 GCA_031401935.1 Betaproteobacteria bacterium
TGACATCGTGGCGCAGGCAGGCAAACCAAAACAAATTACGATTGCCACCAACATGGCCGGTCGCGGTACCGATATCGTGCTGGGCGGCAATCCTGATCCGGAGATTCGGACAGTCAAGGCCGATGAATCGCTTTCAGAAGCGCAAAAAGAATTGCGCATTAGCGAGATCAAAACCAACTGGGACGTGCTTCACAATACCGTCGTGGCATCAGGCGGGCTACATATCGTCGGCTCGGAGCGCCATGAATCACGCCGTATCGACAACCAGTTGCGTGGTCGTGCCGGTCGGCAGGGCGATCCAGGTTCGTCGCGATTCTTCCTCTCGTTTGAAGATCCGCTGCTGAAGATTTTCGCGGGCGACAAACTCAAAGCGATCATGGCTCGGCTGAAAATTCCAGAGGGTGAAGCCATCGAAGCGGGCATGGTTTCGCGCTCGATCGAAAACGCGCAGCGCAAAGTTGAAGCGCGCAACTTTGACATGCGCAAACAATTGCTCGAGTACGACGACGTCGCCAACGATCAGCGCAAAGTGATCTATCAGCAGCGCAACGAATTGTTGGATGCTGACGATATTTCCGAAACCATCGTCGGCATGCGCGGTGGTGTGCTCTCGGGTGTCGTGAGCCAGTTCGTTCCGCCGGAATCAGTCGAAGAGCAGTGGGATATCCCGACGCTCACGACAACGCTCGCAGCTGATTTCAATATTCAGGCACCGATTGATGAATGGATGAAATCGGAGACGGAAATCGACGGCGAAAAGATTGCCGCACGCATCGTTGAGCAGGCGAATGCTGAATACAACACCAAATTCAAGGATGTTGATCCTGCGCTGCTGCACCAGTACGAGCGGTCTGTCATGCTGCAATCGATCGATTCGCACTGGCGCGAACATTTGGCATCGCTGGACTATCTGCGGCAGGGCATTCACCTGCGTGGCTACGCACAAAAGCAGCCCAAGCAGGAATACAAGCGCGAGGCCTTCGAGTTGTTCAGCACTATGCTCGACGGCATCAAGCGCGAAGTCACCCAGCTACTCATTCAGGTGCAAGTGCGCACGACCGATGATGTTGCCGCAGCAGAGAAAGCCGCTGAGGAAGCTGCCACGAGAGCTGCGCAGAACGTGCAATATCACCACGCCGATTACGATGAAGCACTGGCCGACAACGATAAAGCGGCAGAGCAACAGGCCGCCGCCACGCAGCCGTATGTGCGCAACGACATCAAGGTTGGTCGCAATGAACCGTGCTGGTGTGGTTCAGGCAAGAAATTCAAGCAATGCCATGGGAAATTAACGTAGAACGCCCACCTCACTCCCGACCCCTCTCCCGTTGGGGAGAGGGGAGCAAAATGTTCCCTTCTCCCGAAAACGGGAGAAGGGCTAGGGATGAGGTTGGGCGGGCCTTTTCAGCCAAATATGCCCGTAAAGCCTCACCAGTGCTAGAGTTTTAATATTCCATGACCGCCTTCAACGACGCCCTGAAAGTATTCGAAACCAAAGACGCCGCCCGTCATGCGAGTGCGCTGTTTCAGGAATCGTTCAACAAGACGTTCCCCGTGCCGGTGGCGTATCGCATTCTTGAAACGCAGATCCAGCCAGAAGATTGGCGCCAATATGTGGCCATGTACACGTGGCCGGACGGCACTGCAGAGTGCGTCGGCTTCTGCAATTTCGTCAAGTACAAAGACGTCTATCTTGAAGGCGGCTTGGCGGTACAAAAAAACTTCTACCGCAGGTTGATGAAGGAACATTTTGCAGAATGCTCCGCGCGTGGTGGCATCGCGCAGATCATGATGGAGACGGCAGCAACCGAACTGACCGATTGTGCGGCATGGTTCGGTTACGTCGGTGATGCAAAATCGATGCGGGTGGTATTGCGGGTCGGCTATATCCGCACCACGCATCAGTATCTGATCGTGAAGTGGATGCGCACATTGCCCGCGACGGAAAAGCAGGCCTGGATTGACGAGGTCACGCTAATCGGGCTGTTCTAACGGGCGCTATTCACACCGGCAACGGGGTTCCTGCGCGCAAATTGGATCCGCTATGCCGTTGCTAGTTGGCCCAGCGTCTTTACCTTGCGTACACACAGCTTGCCGGTTTGCGGCGCAACTCACCGAGCAACCGACGCACGCCTTGGTACTTCGCGCAACGCATGCACTGTCTCCAGAAGCCCCGGCAGGTGTAGCAGAGACGCCAGACGGTGAAAGTTTGACGAGCGGGCCGTTTGCATTGCCTGTGTCAACTGCTGGCATCACGTAGAAATTTTGACACGCGGCGAGCCCAAGCGACAGCGTCAGGGAGAGTAAGGTTTTCTTATGATTGCTTTAATCCTGCGTTGATAGATTTGTTGCTGAGCGGACGTTCTAAACTTTGAGAAATTTTGGGTCTGTTAGTTCGGGTAAAAATTGCTAGCTAAATTTGAG
>JANNRY010000492.1:0-9329 GCA_031401935.1 Betaproteobacteria bacterium
GCTCATACCTGCCACCGAAGTTCATTGTGCTCGAACACAATGGTGGTAAAAAAGGCGCGGCACCGGTGGTGTTGGTGGGCAAAGGGATTACGTTTGATACCGGCGGCATTTCCATCAAGCCTTCGGCTGAGATGGATGAAATGAAATACGACATGCAGGGTGCCGGCTCCATGCTGGGTGCGATGAAAACTGTCGGCATGATGAAGCTTCCCCTGAATGTGGTGATGCTGGTGCCAACGTGTGAAAACATGCCGGGTGGCAACGCGACACGCCCCGGTGACATCGTCAAATCGATGGCCGGCCACACTGTTGAAATTCTCAACACCGACGCCGAAGGCCGTTTGATTTTGTGCGACGCCCTCACGTATGCGGAGCGGTTCAAGCCAGCCGTGGTGGTTGATGCGGCAACGTTGACGGGTGCGATGGTGATTGCGCTTGGCCATATCACCACTGGTATTTTTGCCAATGACGACAAGCTTGCCGCAGAACTCGTGAGCGCAGGTGTTGTGGCCAATGACGCCGCATGGCATCTGCCGATGAGTGACGAATACGACGCTTTGCTGAAAAGCAATTTTGCCGATATTCCCAATATCAGCGGTGGCCGTGCAGGTGGTTCAATTACTGCGGCATGCTTCCTTGGTCGCTTCACGAAATCGTACAAATGGGCGCACATGGATATTGCAGGAACAGCATGGAAATCCGGCGCAGACAAAGGCGCGACCGGGCGTCCAGTGCCGTTGCTGGCGAATTTCCTGTTTAAGCGGGCCGGTATTTAAGCCGTTCCTCCAGCGCCCTCTTCCCGACCGACTTTCGCGTGCGCGGGAGTTGGTGGAAAGAAAAAGATCAAACTGCAATGACCGAAATAAAGTTCTTCTTCAACGTCGACAATAAATTGCATTTCGCCTGCAAGCTCGCAAAGCGGGCGCACGATCATGGCCGCAAACTGATTGTGTACGCGCCGTCTACAAGGCTCACCGATGAGTTTGATCGCCTGCTGTGGACGTTTTCGCAGCTCTCATTTGTGCCGCACGTGAAAGCGGCGCACCCGTTGGCGGCTGAAACGCCAATCGTGATTGCCAATGACGATACGGGTCTCACGCATCATGAGGCCTTGCTCAATATCGGCGATGATCCGCCGCCGTTTTTCAGTCGCTTCGACGCACTACGCGAGGTGGTCAGCATCGACGCAGATGACCGCGCCAGTGCGCGTGAACGCATGAAGTTTTACAAATCGCGGGGTTTCGAGGTGCAAACTCAAGATATGCTGGCGCATGGATAAAGATCTCGAACTCGCCGGACAGGTTGACGCACTATTGGGCAGGCATGGGCGCGCCGTTGAAACGATTGATGACCGTAATGTGCCGCTATTGACGGATCTGGTCGAAGCGCCCGATTGGAAACCTGCTGCGACGCCCGTTACCTCATCGGTTAACTCATCGCCCGCTAACGTACCGCCGGTACCGCAATCTGCTCAGCTCCCGGCGCTGCCAATGGCTGTCGCACCAACGATATTGAAAGAATTATCCGAACAGGAAATCGATACGCTATCGAACGATATTTTCACGCGTGTACTCGACCGGCTCGATCATGACCTCGCGACGAAGCTGGAGGACAGGCTCGCCGCACAGTTATCCACCCAAATCAATAGCGCCATTACCCACGTGATTTCAGATATGCGCCAGGACATCGCCAACGAGATCGGCGACGCCGTCAATGCCGCGTTGGCCGACAGGCTCAGGCAAAAGTAAATCCGCGAATCTGTTTTCTGTGTCGCGTGATATTTAATCACCGGCATCTCCCGTAGCAACATCCGCACAACACCACCTCATCAGACCATCACGATCCATGAACCAAGATCACCCCTCAGGCAATGCCGACGCCGCCCTAAATCCATTGGACAACGCGCTCGCTAAAGCATTCGACCCCGTCGCCATTGAGTCGCACTGGTACCCGAAATGGGAGCAGGCAGGCTACTTCAAGGCCACCTCTGAAGCGACCAAACCCGGCCAATCCAACTACGCCATTCAGCTTCCGCCACCGAACGTCACTGGCACGCTGCATATGGGGCACGCCTTCCAGCAAACGCTGATGGACACGCTGATTCGTTACCACCGAATGAAGGGCGACAACACCAACTGGGTGGTGGGCACCGATCACGCTGGTATTGCGACGCAGATTGTGGTGGAGCGCCAATTACAGGCCGAGGGCAAGTCGCGCCACGACCTGGGCCGCGAAAAATTCATCGAACGTGTGTGGGACTGGAAACGCGAATCGGGTTCCACCATCACACGGCAAATGCGCAGGCTGGGTGATTCGGCCAATTGGGAATATGCCGATACGGAAGGTGACAAAGGCGGCTATTTCACGATGGACGCGAAGATGTCCAAGGCGGTGGTGGAAGTGTTTGTGCGCATGTTTGATCAGGGATTGATTTATCGCGGCAAGCGGCTGGTGAATTGGGACCCGGTGTTGGGGACGGCGGTTTCTGACCTCGAAGTAGTTAGCCAAGAAGAAGACGGAAAGATATGGGAGATCCTCTACCGATTTAAGGATGGACCGATCAACGGCTTAGAGGGGCTGATCGTCGCTACAACGCGACCCGAAACGATGCTGGGTGACGTAGCAGTTGCGGTGCACCCACAGGACAGCAGATACGCTGCTTTGATTGGCAAGCGTCTGTTGCTGCCTATAACGGGCCGTGAGATTCCCGTTATTGCCGACGAATACGTTGATCGCGATTTTGGTACCGGCTGCGTCAAAATCACACCCGGGCACGATTTCAACGACTATCAAATTGGCCTACGTCACGACCTTCCACGATTTTCCATTTTAACTTTGGAAGCCAAAATCATTGGCGATAATGTCGCAGCAAGTGGAGTGGCCAATCCCTTTGCCAACAGACCTGCTGCTCACGATGGTCTTGCCGTCAGCGCCCCTGCCACTCAAAAGGAGATTCAGCCGCTAGCTAGCCATTTGCAAATTCCTATCAATTACCACGGTATGGATCGCTTTGCAGCTCGCAAGCAAATCCTGGAAGATCTGGACGCAGCCGGACATCTAATCTCTGAGAAGAAGCACAAGCTCAATGTGCCTCGCTCTGATCGTACCAATGTGATTCTCGAACCCATGCTGACCGACCAATGGTTCGTGAAGATGGACGGCCTCGCCGCACGGGGCCTCGATGCTGTTGAAACTGGCGATGTTAAGTTCTTCCCGGATCACTGGTCGGCGACTTACAACCATTGGCTGAAAAACATCCAGGACTGGTGCATTTCACGCCAGCTTTGGTGGGGTCATCAGATTCCGGCGTGGTATGACGACGAAGGCAATATCTACGTCGCGCGCGATGAAGCGGAAGCCAAAACGAAAGCTGGCGGCAAAATATTGAAGCGTGATCCGGATGTACTCGACACTTGGTTCTCCTCTGCATTAATCCCTTTCACCACGTTGGGCTGGCCAGAAAAAACACCGGACATAAAGGCCTTCCTGCCTTCCTCCGTGCTCGTTACCGGCAACGACATCATTTTCTTCTGGGTGGCGCGGATGATCATGATGACGCTGCACTTCACAGACAAAGTGCCTTTCAAGCACGTCTACATCAACGCCATGGTGCGCGATGCAGAGGGACAGAAAATGTCCAAGTCCAAGGGCAATACACTAGATCCGCTGGACTTGATTGATGGCATCAGCCTTGATGCGCTGCTGGAGAAATCGACCAAAGGCTTGATGTTGGCCGCGCATCAGGAAAAAGCGGCGAAGTATGTGAAGAAGAATTTCCCAGCCGGTATTCCTGCGTACGGCACCGATGCGCTACGCTTCACGTTTACATCGCTGGCACCACTGTCGATGACGCTGAATTTCGACTTGAGCCGCTGCGAGGGTTATCGCAATTTCTGCAACAAGCTGCGGAACGCGACGCGCTACGTGTTGATGAATGTCGAGGGCAAAAACGCGTTCGAGTGCGGGATCGAGGAATCAACCGACGCGGGCTACACCGATTTTTCCATGGCAGACCGTTGGATCGTCAGCCTGCTGCAACGCACCGAGGCCGAAGTTGCACAAGGGTTTGACGAATACCGTTACGACAACGCATCCAATGCCATTTACAAACTGGTCTGGGATGAATATTGCGACTGGTATGTAGAGCTCGCCAAGGTGCAACTGCAAACCGGCACCGACGCACAGCAGCGCGCCACCCGTCGCACGTTGCTGCGAGTGCTCGAAACGATTCTGCGGCTGGCGCACCCGATCATCCCGTTTATCACCGAGGAACTTTGGCAGAAAGTCGCACCACTCGCAGGCAAAACTGGCGAGACGATCATGCTGGCGCCTTATCCGATTTCGCAGCCGGAAAGAATTGATGCCGCCGCAGAAGCGTTTGTAATATCGCTCAAAGAATCCATCGACGCCGTACGCAATCTGCGTGGTGAGATGAATGTTTCCCCTGCATTGCGGGTGCCGTTATTCATCAGCGGTGACGCCACGATTATTTCGCCGCAGTTGCCATACCTGACAGCACTCGCAAAAATTTCGGATGCGCAATTGGTTGCGCAATTGCCCGACGCCAATGCCCCGGTCGCGCTCACGTCGAGCGCGAAATGGATGCTCGATATCAAGATTGACGTGGTGGCTGAATCGGCGCGGCTGGCAAAGGAAGTGGCACGACTGGAAAACGAGATCATCAAGGCGCACGCCAAACTCGGTAACGCAAGCTTTGTCGAACGCGCACCGGCTGCGGTGGTTGATCAGGAAAAGAAGCGATTGACGGATTTTGAAGCGACCGTTGCGCAATTGAAAATACAATTGCAAAAACTGAAACACTAACACTGGAGCGCCTTCCCGGCCATAAGTGCTCCGAAAACCCCGTCAATAGGCGATCTACGTATCGACATGCCATTTAACCATCAGGCACACCGATGACGCTCCCCTACAGCCTGCGTTCCCTGCGCCACCAGAATTTCCGTCGCTACTACGTCGGGCAGATGATCTCGCAACTAGGTTCGTGGATGCAGTCCACGGCCGTCATGTGGCTGGCCTATCGACTGACCGAATCAACCGCCGCCACCGGGCTGATCGGGTTTCTGGCGATGGCACCCTACATCTTTGTCACGCCGCTGGCAGGCGCATTGTCCGACCGCGTGAGTCGTCGAAAATTATTGATGACGGTGTTAAGTCTCTCGGTGGTAATGGCGGCAATTTTGTCGCTGCTCACTTTTACGCAGCACATCACCATTTTGCTGCTCGGTGTATTGGCATTCGTGCAAGGCATCCTCAATGGTGTCGAAGTGCCCACCCGCCATTCGTTTTTCGTGCAGCTCATCGAAGACCGCGAAGACCTGCCGAACGCAATCGCGCTCAATTCGATCAATATCAATTCGACGCGTTTGATCGGCCCAGCGCTCGGCGGCCTGTTGATCGCGGCGGTGGGTGAAGCGGCATGTTTTGGGGTGAACGCAATCTCATATCTTGCCGTGCTGATCCAGCTATCGCGCATCTCGCCAAATGAAGGCGTGCGCAAAGAAAATAAAGCGGGATTGATCGCCGACCTGATCGAAGGCTGGCGTTTTGGTCTCACTCATCCGGTGATACGTCCGCTCGTGCTCATAGTGGGCGCGGTATCGTTTGCTGTTAGCCCTTATACGATATTAATGCCCGCAATTTCTGTGCAGACCTTCGGCAAGGGCGCGGAACTAAATGGCTTGTTCATCAGTTTCGTGGGCCTCGGTGCGCTGGCAGGCGCGATCCTGCTGGCAAGACGGCCCAATGTGCGCGGACTGACCGGCTGGCTGTGGATGATGGGCGGGATGGCGGCGATAGGCATTCTGGGTTTCTCATTTTCGCGTATCGAGTGGGTGTCATTTTTGTGCATGGCGATGACGGGCATGGGGTTGATGGGGACATCAGCAACAGTCAATACGATTGTGCAATCGATTGTTGAAGAAGACATGCGCGGACGCGTGGTGAGCATCTATTCAACTTTCTTTATCGGTGCAGCACCGTTGGGGCATCTCGCCGCTGGCTGGCTGGCTGAACACATCGGCGCACCGCGCACCTTTACCGTCTGCGGGTTGGTGTGTGCATTCGCAGTTGGCAGCTATGCGCTCTATTTGCCGCGACTCAGGGCGCACCTGCGCCCGATCTATTTGAAGCGCGGTATCATTCCTGCAACTCCCGGAGCGATTGAACAATGACCACATCCAGCAGTGACACCATACTTTTTACGCAGCATGGCAGCATCGGCACACTGACCTTCAATCGCCCCGATGTTTATAACGCGATGAACCCGGATTTGATCCTCGCCATGCGCGATGTCACGGCTGAAATGTTGGTTTCAAAAACACTTCGTGCCGTCATTCTCAAGGGTGCCGGCAAAGCCTTCCTCGCCGGCGGCGATGTCGGGTTGTTTTATAAGGAGCGAGAAACAATCGTCGAGACCGTCAAGCCACTGGGCGACGCGCTACATGAGGGCATCAAGAATATTCGCAACATGCCGTTTCCGGTTATCGCGCAGATTCACGGCGCATGCGCGGGCGCGGGCTTGAGTGTGGCCATGGCGGCCGATTTCGCGATTGCCGCAGAGGGCGCGCAATTTAATACCGCGTATACCAAAATTGGTTTGTCGCCCGATGGCGGCAGCACGTTTTTCCTGCCGCGTTACGTCGGCATGAAACGTGCAATCGAACTCACGATGCTGGCAGATATCTTCGATGCCAAGACGGCAGCGGCAATGGGCATCATCAATCGCGCCGTGCCTGCGGATTTGCTGGAATTGGAAGTCGCAACGCTTGCTGAGCGCCTGTCAAACGGTGCCACGCAGGCCTTTGCCTGCGCCAAAAAGCTCATCAACCAATCTTTTATCACGCCGATTGATAAACAGCTCGATGACGAGATCGCATTTTTTGCTGAATGCGCAAAAACAAACGATTTCAAGGAAGGCGTAACCGCGTTTGTCGAGAAACGCAAACCACGATTTGAGGGCAATTAACCGGCACCTACCGCTTTGAAATCAGAAACGTAAACGCGGACGCCGTCTCCTCAGAAGAGAGCAACGGATTACCGGTCTGTTTGCAAAACGCGGCAAAATCTTTCACCGATCCCGGATCGGTCGCCACAATTCTCAACACCTGACCAGATTCCATGTCGGTCAGTGCTTTTTTGGCGCGCAGGATTGGTAGAGGGCAATTGAGCCCTTTTACGTCAAGGTCTTTACTGATCGTTATTTCGGTCATCATTAATCCAGTCATTGCGGCATATTTTCAGTACTATTTTACCATTTGAGTAAGTGAGGGCTGATTGGCATAGTTCAAGGGAGACTGTAAAGAGCGGACAAAACATTGGCGTAAATTGTCTGGTAGTATGTTGGCTCGGGAACGCAGGCTCCCGTTGCTCGATGCGATTCACACCCAGCGAGCCAAGATGGTGTCCCGTCCAAGTCTGACAACCTCCTATAAAAAAGGACTCACATGGACACCGCAATCCCAAGCTCTATTTCAATTTCTTCGCTGCGCGCAATATCTGGCAGTGCTTCGTCCCCATTCTTGATCGACGTGCGCCGCGCACAGGCGTTTGAGGGCGACACCCGTATGCTCGCCGGTGCTACCTGGCGCGATCCATTTGCCACCGACGAGTGGATTAAGTTCGTCCCGCGCCAACGAGATGTCGTCGTGTATTGCGTCCATGGCCACGAGATCAGCAAAAATGCCTGCGTTGCGTTGCGCGCAGCTGGGGTGAATGCGCACTACCTTGAAGGCGGCATCGAGGCGTGGAAGGAACATGACGCGCCGACGATCAAGAAGCAAACTGCACTTTGCATACCGTCGTCCATCAACCTGCCATCGAAATGGATTACGCGCGAACGGCCCAAAATTGATCGTATCGCTTGCCCGTGGCTGATTCGTCGTTTTATCGACCCCCTCGCAGAATTTATCTATGTGCCGGGCGCTGAGGTAATTGCCGCAGCCAAATCGCTTGCAGCCACGCCATACGACATACCCGACGTGCAGTTCTCGCATCGCAGTGAGGAATGCAGTTTCGATGCGTTCATCCATGATTTTGAAATCAATGATCCGGCGCTCAATGACCTCGCGACAATCGTTCGTGGTGCCGATACCGGCAAGCCGCAACTCACGCCGCAATCGCCGGGTCTGCTCGCCATCTCGTTAGGCCTTTCCGCGTTATACCCAAACGATCACGACATGCTCGAGCACGGCATGGTGGTGTATGACGCGCTCTACGCTTGGCTGAAACGGGCGAAGGCTGAAGTACACAACGCTGACCTGTTTAAGAAATCATGAACAGCGCATCGCCGGTTCCATTTCGCGATGCGCTGCGGTTTTGGCTGAAGCTGGGTTTCATCAGCTTCGGCGGCCCTGCCGGGCAAATCGCGATCATGCATCGCGAACTGGTTGAGCAGAAGCGCTGGATTTCGGAGAAGCGCTTTTTGCATGCTCTCAATTACTGCATGGTGCTGCCCGGTCCGGAGGCGCAGCAGCTCGCGACCTACATCGGTTGGTTGATGCACGGCACGAAGGGCGGCATTGTGGCGGGCGCGTTGTTTGTGCTGCCCTCGCTGGGCATCCTGATCGCGCTTTCGTGGATTTATATCGCATTCGGCAGCGTGCCTGTCATCGCCGGTATTCTCTACGGAATCAAACCGGCAGTGACGGCAATCGTGCTCGCAGCCGCGTGGCGCATTGGCGGCAAAACGCTTAAAAATAGTTGGTTATGGGCGATTGCGGTCGGGGCGTTCGTGGCGATATTTTTCGGCGATATTCCGTTCCCGGCAATTGTGTTGAGTGCCGCCATACTTGGTGCCATCGGGGGTCGATTCGCACCGGAAAAATTTGTGCCCGGCGGCGGCAACATGGCATCAGCATCCCGCACGGTTGATGCGTTTATCGGCGACAACGTCGCGACACCACCGCATGCATTGTTTAGACTCTCGCGCCTGCTGCTTTATGCGGGGATCGGCGCCAGCATGTGGATCATCGCAATGGCGCTGCTCGCAGCGCACAGCGGATTGGACGGCACTCTTGCGCAGATGGGTTGGTTTTTTACCAAAGCTGCGTTGCTCACTTTTGGTGGGGCTTACGCGGTGCTACCGTACGTGTACCAAGGTGCGGTAGAAAATTTTCAATGGCTCACCGCGACACAAATGATCGATGGATTAGCGCTTGGCGAAACGACGCCAGGCCCCCTGATTATGGTAGTGGCTTTCGTCGGTTTTGTCGGCGGCTGGACGAAGGCGGTGCTGGGGCCGGACGCATTATTTCTCGGTGCCGTGGTCGCTGCGAGCGTAGTGACGTTCTTCACGTTCCTGCCTTCGTTTT
>JANNRY010000493.1:0-6294 GCA_031401935.1 Betaproteobacteria bacterium
GCTGGCGGCATGCGCGTTCAAATCGCCACTTGGGGGATCGCAGCAAGCAGCGCCACAAACCCCAGCGCCAGCGACGCAACTTGTCACGCAGCCTATTGCGACGCAACCGGCGAAACAGGCGGTGGCGACCGCACATCCGCTGGCCACAGAGGCTGCCCTGGGTATTCTCGCCAAGGGCGGTAGCCCGATCGATGCAGCGATCGCGGCACAGATGGTGCTGGGGTTGGTCGAGGCGCAATCATCGGGCATCGGCGGCGGTTCGCTCATCATGAATTGGGATGCCTCGAGCGGCAAACTGACCAGCTATGACGGCCTCTCAGCGGCACCGGCGAAGGTGACGGCGGGCCTCACGATCGATGTTGACGGTAGCGTATTGAAAGGCAGCGATGTGGAGCGCGGTGGTCGCTCTGTCGGCGTGCCAGGCACGCTCGCGGTACTAAAGCAGGTGCATGCGCGCTATGGCAAGCTGCCATGGACGAGTCTGTTTGATCCGGCGATCGAACTGGCCGAGCGCGGTTTCCCGATGCCAAAATACATGCACAATATTCTTGCCACGCCCACCGCTGCCGCCGACCACCCCGACTTGGTGCCGGTGTTTTTCGGCGTTGATGGCAACGTGCTCCCCATCGGTACCAAGGTCACGAATCCCGGGTACGCAATAACGATGCGACGCATCGCCACACGCGGTCCTGCGGGACTGTGGGAGGAAGGTGCTGGAACGGCTCTGGTCGCGGCAACGCAACGCGGCGTACGCGGTTCGTTGATGACCGAAGCTGATCTCAAGGCGTACCGCGCGCAGGCACGTGACCCGGTGTGCAGACCGTTCCTCGCCTACACCGTTTGCACAATGGGCCCCGCATCGTTTGGCGGTGTCGTCGTTCTGCAGATATTGCAAATGCTCGAGGCGCGGCCATCGGCACCCGGCAATAAGCAGCGTTTTAGTTTCGACGACCCTGCATTCGTCCACTATTACGCCGAAGCAGGCCGGCTCGCGCAGGCTGATCGCCGCAATTACGTTGGCGATCCCGATTTCACTCGCGTGCCCACGACCGCGCTGGTGGCGGGCGCTTACGTGCGCTCACGCGCGCGTTCGATTGACCCCGCTCGCATGACCAAAGATGTCGCGCCCGGCAGCGTAGAGGCAAAGGCGGCGTCGTTATCACTTGAGCTGGCATCCGCAGCGGAGACGACTGACGCGACCAGTCAACTCGCCATTGCCGATCAAAACGGCAACGCATTCAGCATGACGACCACGAACAATCTCAACTTTGGTTCGCGGCTGATGGTAAATGGCTTCGTACTCAACAACGCAATGACCAACTTTACCGCCGCGCCCCGGCCCGGCCAGGCCGCACCGAATCGCATGGAGGCTGGCAAGCGCCCGGTGACATCGATGGCGCCGACGATTGTATTTGACGAGACCGGTAAGCCTGTCGTGGTCGGTGGATCAGCCGGTGGCGGGCAGATTGTCGATTACATCAGCGCCAGTTTGGTTGAAATGCTGGCAAATAACCGGTCGCCCGCCGAAGCGCTAGCGCGCGGGCACGTTTCGACCGCAATAAGCGGCAAACTGCAGTTGGAAAGCGGAACCTCGATAGCGGGCCAAGCGGCCGAGCTGCGCGGCAAAGGGCACGAGGTTGATGTAATGCCAATGGTAAGCGGGCTGGGATTCTTGATGCGACGCGATTCTGGCTGGATTGGCGCGGCTGATCCACGTCGCGACGGTGTAGCGCTTGGACGCTAGCGATGCTTGAAAAATAGCGTCAGACACCACTAAGAAGCTCAGCATAAGATTCGGAGACAGACCACTAATCCGTGAAGGTGGCATCAGCATCCGCGAGCCTCTCCAGACACTTTCGTCCGCTATGCCGCACCAGTGTTTGTGTTTGGCTGTGAAATCCTGCGCCACCAATGCATACCACCGCCCCAAATACGCGGACAATATTTTAATGGCGGCAATCAATGAATTTGAATATGGAACTCTGCAATGATAAGGGCTCAGGCCCGCATTTCTCAGCGAAGTCCAGCATTCACAAGGCTCTCAGACCTAAAAGTAGCTGAAGAACCGCGCCCATTCTTGTGTTTGTTATTTTCATTTGGCCTGCGGTGCAGGCTGCCAACGAAAGCGTTTCAGATCGATGCGCCCGGTGCTGTCAAAAATCACGCCTTCCGCTTCTAGCAAAATCCGTTGCAGATCGTCGTTGCCGGATTCCCAGTGCTTCAGCCGCAAACTGACGCGGCCTTCTGCATTGATAACGCGGTGCCACGGGATTTTGATGTTCTCCGGCGTGGTCGCGAGCGCATGACCAGCTTGCCGCGCATGTCTCGGCATGCCCGCTATTGCGGCGATCTGTCCGTACGTGGCGACCTTGCCGCGCGGGATACGTTTGACGACCGCCCACACTTGGGCATACAGCAGCGCCGCCATTAATACTCGACAGGAATCGGATCCAGACTACGCCACAAATACCATGTCGCAACCGTGCACCAAGGCGAGAAGCGTTCGAAATACCATTGCACTTCTGCTTTTTCGAGTCTGTCACCGTCGTGATAATGTTTTTCCACCGCACGGATCACGCCGATATCGTCGATGGGCCAGATATTGGGCCGCATCAGGTAAAAAATCAGGAACATCTCAGCCGTCCAGATACCGATTCCCTTGACTTCCACCAACTCTGCGATCACTTGATCATCGGGCATGGTGTGCCAGCGTTTGGGCTTGATGCGGCCATCGGAAAAATGTGCAGCGAGATCCTGCATATAGGCGATTTTCTGGCGCGAATTTCCTGCCGCACGTAAGTCTTCCGGTGTCGCGGCCAGCATATTTTTCGGGCTGATTTCCCCCACCACGGCGGCCGTTTTATTCCATACCGATTGTGCCGCCTTGACTGAAATCTGCTGGCCGACAATGGCGCGCGCGAGTGTCTGAAATGGGTCGCCACGAGTGCGCAGTTGCGCTTCCGGATAGGTCTTGATGAGATTTCGCATGACCTTGTCGCGCTTGGCCAGCGCGGCGCAGGCTTCATTCCAATAGTCAGGCGTCATTTTATTCTTTTTAGTTTGCGGCGGACCCACATTCTGGAAACTATACAACGCCAAAGCAGCATGGTGGCCAGGTACCCACCGATGGCAAAAATGACCGATTGGATCGCCAATCCGATCAAAAGCGTTGAGCCGAGCGAGACAAACCAGTCAAACATGATGGGTGCCATTTTCCATATTTGCAGCCACGGCACGGAAAGATCCGGCGGGATCACATTGCGCATCGGCTCGCCAGTCACGATTGCTCCGATCGAGTAGGCAAGAATGTAAAGCGGAACGAACGTGATCGGGTTGGTGTACCAGGTGGTTGCGGCAGCGGCGAGCACATTGGCGCGCAGCGGGATGGCGATCAGCACAGCGAGCAGCATTTGTATCGGGCCGGGAATCAGCCCTGTGACGAGGCCAATGGCGACACCGCGAGACACCGAACGCCGATGCATATGCCATAACATCGGATGCCCCAGCCACGGGGTTAGGAAACTCAAATATTTGTTTTCGGTAATGCTGGTGCGCTGGGGTAGTTTGTCGCGCAGGTAACGTTTCACGATATGCCCAAGAAATAAAAATGCGAACTTCGCGTCGTCTCACGGGCGATGCAAAGCGTTGTAGGCGGCGGGGAACAAAAAAGTCGCAACGCAACATCGCCCGACCCAATCGGTCGCGGACACTTAGCGACTTCCCGACAAAAATTTTTCATAAGAATTATAACCTTGCGTCTCTTCATTCTAGGCTTCCTCTTGGGCGTCTGTGCGCTGCAAATGCAGCCAAGTCTGCCCGAATTTCCTGCCGCACACGCCGCCGCAATCGGATTGGCGTTGGTCATGTCGGCTTGGCTGTGTGGACAGCGGCGCGCGCCCCTCGTTCTAATTGTGGCTGCAACGCTGGCATTCAGCGGCGGCGCTGGATTGGGCGTTGGCTGGGCGCAGTGGCGCGCCGAGAAACGCATGGCCGATTCGCTACCGATAGAATCGGAAGTTAAAGATATCGAAATTATCGGTGCCATTGCCAGTCTGCCGCGATTGACCGAACGCGGGACGCGGTTTGAATTCAATGTTGAGAAAGTTGTTGCGGATACTAAAGGTGGCGAGGGCCAAGCTGCCGTTGTACCTGTCGTGCCATCGCATATCGCTCTCACGTGGTACACCGAAACCAATCGCAAAACAGCAGAAATGTCGCCGCCGCCGACGCTGACACCCGGAGAGCGCTGGCGCTTTACCGTGCGACTGAAACGTCCGCACGGCACCATGAATCCTCACGGTTTTGATTTTGAGGCGTGGGCGTTGGAGCGAAACATTCGCGCCACTGGTTATATCCGCGTTAAAGGTGTGAACGAGAAACTGTCCGACAATGCTGCGGGATTCTTTTATCAGGTAGACCGCATGCGCATGACACTGCGCGATCGCATGCTGAGCGCGTTAAAGGATGATCCATATCGCGGTGTGCTGGTCGCGCTGGCGATTGGCGAACAGGGCGCAATACCGGCCGAGCAATGGAAAGTATTTTGGCGTACGGGCACGGGCCATTTAATGTCGATATCCGGCCTTCACATCACAATGGTGGCCTCGCTTTTGTACTGGTTGGTGTTTCGACAGTGGGCGCGCGTGCCCTCGCTTGCGTTGCGATTGCCCGCGCAGCGCGCGGCGGCACTTGCGGGCGCGCTGGCGGCAGTTGCCTATGCCCTGATCGCCGGGTTTTCGGTCCCCACGCAACGCACGTTTTTTATGCTGGCTGCGATTGCGATAGCACTTTGGTTTGGCCGCGGCATGTCGGCATCGCGGATTTTGGCTTGGGCGTTATTGGCGGTGTTACTACTAGATCCCTGGGCCGGATTGGCACCGGGTTTTTGGCTGTCGTTCGGCTGTGTGGCGATGATTTTTTATGTCTCCCAGCTTCGCACCGGGCGGGTCGGTGCAGTCGCTGGCGCGGTCAATACCCAAATCGCCGTTACCTTGGGATTGCTGCCACTCACGCTGGTGTTGTTTCAGGAAGTCTCGATTATTTCGCCAATCGCGAATGCGTTTGCGATTCCGCTGGTTAGCCTCATTGTGGTGCCGATCACGCTGCTTGGTGCCATGTTGCCCGTCGATTTCATACTGCAATTGGCGCATTTGGTGATGTCCTGGTGCTACGCCGCGCTCGCTTTTTTAAGCGAACTTCCGAACGCGGTATGGCAATCACATGCGCCCCCATTTTGGACGGCGCTGCTTGCGATTATCGGGGTGGTGTGGTTGCTGCTGCCGCGCGGCGCATCGATGCGCTGGGTGGGCGGTGCGGCGACGCTGCCGATGTTTCTGGTGCTGCCGCCTTCGCCCAAAGAAGGTGAGCTCTGGGTGACGCTGCTGGATGTGGGGCAGGGACTGGCCACGGTCGTGCGCACCGCCAATCACGCGCTGGTGTACGACACCGGTCCGCGCTGGAATCCGGACGCGGATTCTGGAAACCGTATCGTTGCGCCTTATTTGCGCGGGGAGGGCGTACGGGTGCTCGATGCCCTCGTCATTTCCCATGCTGACGAAGACCACTCGGGCGGCGCGAAATCGGTCATCGATTTACGCAAACCAAAATGGGTGCTGACCTCAATGGATCCAAAAAGTGAAAATCTAACCGGCGCGGCTGAGATCATGCGTTGCGAATGGCGTGAATCGGGCGGTGATAGCTGGCATTGGGATGGCGTTGATTTCGACATCATTCACCCGGCCAAAGATGCTTACGGCATAGAAGGTGCCAAAACCAATAATCTCGGCTGCGCGCTCAAAATCACGGCGCCGGGCGGCACCATGCTGATGACCGCTGACATCGAAAAATTGGCTGAAAATCAATTGCTTGAACGATTCAAGGATGAGCCGACGGTACTCAAATCCGATGTGCTCGTGGTGCCGCACCACGGCAGCCGAACATCCTCTACTGACGCCTTCATTGATGCCGTATCGCCAGCATTGGCGCTGGTGCCGGTGGGCTATCGAAGCCGATTTCGCCATCCCAACAGTGCCGTGATGGACAGATATGCCGCACGCAAAATTTCGATTTATCGAACCGACTTGCTCGGCGCGATTACGCTGAAATTTACTACCGACGCGAAGGGCAAACCTTTGCTGACCACGCATCGCCAGCAGCATCCGCGCTACTGGATTGACCAACCGCAGACGGGCACCAAGGCGCACGAATAATCTGGCGGCCTCATGCCTAATCTCATTTCGGGCGCTACTTTCCTTAACGGGTTGGCGTAGGTATGATGCGTGGTTCGATTGAATG
>JANNRY010000494.1:0-14587 GCA_031401935.1 Betaproteobacteria bacterium
CAATGCGGGTCCAGCAACTGCGCCATCGGCTTTGTATAAGCCGTGAGCATGACAATTTTGCTCTTGTCTTTCATGCCGCGAAGGTCGGGAATGCTGATGCGCTTTTGTGGATTGTGGATGCTCATGGGATAAGAAAAGTGAAGGTTGCGAGTAAGACCGTTTTAAAGCGTTATTATCGCGCTTAACTCAAATATTTCAGGATCTCCAATGACACTTATTGTCCGCTGGTTCATCAATGCGCTGGCTCTCATGCTGGTCGCGTATCTTTATTCCGGGGTCAAGGTCGATGACATTTTTTCCGCCCTGATTGCAGCGCTGGTGTTGGGCTTGGTCAATGCCGTCATCCGCCCGTTGTTGGTGCTGCTCACGTTACCGGTGACGGTGCTTACCTTGGGGCTGTTTATCTTTATCATCAATGCGTTCCTGTTCTGGTTTGTCGCTGAGGTCGTCAAGGGCTTCACCGTGACCGGATTCATGGCCGCGCTGATCGGCTCGCTGATGTTCAGTGTTGTGACACTGTTGACGAGCTGGCTGGTATTTAGCAAAAAGAAGTCGTAACCGCCCGTGGAAAGCGACTTTTGAGGCTGCAAAGCCTCTATTGCTACTAAAAATCGCAGTTTTCTTTCGTTTTGTCTTGATTTTGTCAGCAATGCCCTCAGTTGCTGCATGACCTTGTTTTTTCTGGAGTTTTGTCATGTCGGACCCTATTGAGAACGCCACCGCAGAGGCGTCAGCCGAAGCAGAATCGGCCCAGCCCCTCACATCATTGGAGCAACGCATCAGCGATCTTGAAAAAGCGCTTGCTGCGGCCGAAGTGAAGGCGACCGAAAACTACGACCAGTTTGTGCGCGCCAAAGCGGAAATGGAGAATATTCGCCGCCGCTCGGCAGAAGATGTATTGAAAGCACAAAAATTCGGCGTGGAAAAGATTGCCGATGCACTGCTTGCCGTGAAAGACAGCATGGATGCGGCACTCGTGGTGGAAAACACTTCCGTCGAATCATTTAAAACCGGTGTGGAATTAACCGCACGGCAGCTTACGAATGTATTCGAGAAATTCTCGATTGTGGAAGTGAACCCAGTCGGCGAAAAATTTGACCCGACCAAACACCAATCGATTGCCGCGCTTGAATCCGAGCAGGCCCCGAATACAGTCGTCAACGTCATGCAAAAAGGCTATCTACTGCACGAGCGGATACTCCGCCCGGCCCTGGTGACAGTGGCCAAGGAAAAATCAGCCGCAGGTGGCGCTTAACCTAACTTAGCGCATTGCATTAGCAGTGCGTCGCTTGAAATCCAGCCGAATAGCCCTACATTCAATGCAGGCATAAACATCACCGCGCTTAAACCGCGAAACTCAGAAAATCAGGGGAAACATCATGGGAAAAATCATCGGTATTGATTTGGGAACCACCAATAGCTGCGTATCCATTATGGAAGGCGGCGTACCCAAAGTCATCGAAAACGCGGAAGGCGCGCGCACCACACCATCTATCGTTGCCTATCAGGACGACGGCGAAATCGTGGTCGGTGCATCGGCCAAGCGGCAGGCGGTTACCAACCCGAAGAACACTTTGTTCGCGGTTAAGCGGCTGATCGGTCGGCGCTTTGAAGAAAAAGAAGTGCAGAAGGACATCGGTCTGATGCCTTACAAGATTTTCAAGAACGACAACGGCGACGCTTGGGTAGAAGCGCAAGGCAAGAAAATGGCACCGCCGCAAGTGTCTAGCGAAGTGCTGCGCAAGATGAAAAAGACGGCTGAAGACTATCTCGGCGAGGAAGTAACCGAAGCCGTGATCACGGTGCCCGCCTATTTCAACGACAGCCAGCGCCAAGCCACCAAAGACGCGGGCCGCATTGCCGGTCTGGACGTAAAACGCATCATCAACGAGCCGACTGCGGCTGCGCTGGCGTTTGGTATGGACAAGCAGGAAGGCGATCGCAAGATTGCGGTTTATGACCTAGGCGGCGGCACGTTTGACGTATCGATCATCGAGATCGCATCTGTGGATGGTGAGCATCAGTTCGAAGTGTTGAGCACCAATGGCGATACATTCTTGGGCGGCGAGGACTTTGATCAACGCCTGATGGATTATCTGTGCGACGAATTCAAGAAGGACCAGGGCATCGACCTTAAAAAAGACGTGCTAGCCTTGCAACGCCTGAAGGAAGCTGCTGAAAAAGCCAAGATCGAACTTTCGTCAACCCAGCAAACGGAAGTGAACCTGCCGTACATCACAGCGGATGCGAACGGCCCGAAACACTTGGCCGTAAAACTTACCCGCGCCAAATTTGAAGCACTGGTCGATGAATTGATCGAACGCACCATCAAGCCTTGCGAAATGGCGATCAAGGATTCCGGCTTGAAAATCAGCGATATCTCCGACGTGATTCTGGTCGGCGGTCAAACGCGCATGCCGAAGGTGCAGGAAAAAGTTAAGGAGATCTTCGGTCGTGAGCCGCGCAAGGACGTGAACCCGGATGAAGCCGTGGCCGTTGGTGCCGCAATTCAGGGTGGCGTGTTGAAAGGGGACGTGAAGGATGTGTTGTTGCTCGACGTGACGCCGCTGTCGCTGGGCATTGAAACGCTGGGTGGTGTATCTACCAAGCTGATCAAGAAAAACACCACCATCCCGACCAAGGCGTCGCAAGTATTCTCGACGGCAGACGATAATCAATCGGCAGTGACCATTCACGTACTGCAAGGTGAGCGTGAATTGGCCTCCGGCAACAAATCGCTGGGCCAATTTAACCTCGAGGGTATTCCACCTTCCGCGCGCGGCATGCCGCAGATTGAAGTCGCTTTTGATATCGACGCCAATGGCATCATGCACGTGAGCGCAAAAGACAAAGCCACCGGCAAAGAAAACAAGATCACGATCAAAGCCAATTCCGGATTAACCGAAGAAGAGATTCAGCGCATGGTGAAGGACGCTGAAGCCAATGCAGACGACGACAAGAAGTTGTTGGAACTTGTTACTGCACGCAATCAGGGCGATGCGCTGGTGCACTCAACCAAGAAATCATTGGCTGAATACGGCGACAAGATTGACGCCAGCGAAAAGGCTGCGATTGAGACTGCCAGCAAAGAGCTGGAAGATGCGTTGAAAGGCAGCGACAAGGCTGAGATCGAAGCCAAGACTGAAGCGCTGGGCAAGGTATCGCAGAAGCTTGGCGAAAAAATGTACGCTGATATGCAGGCCAAGGCACAGGCTGAAGGTGGTGGTGGTGCTGGGCCTGCAGGCGCGGGCGCGGCACCAGGCGGCGAACCCAAGGAAAAAGATATGGGCAATGTAGTTGATGCGGAATTTACGGAAGTAAAAGACAAGAAGGGTTAATTCCGGACACTACGCACCGGATTGACTGGCCGGGTTAGAGCGGACGCTTAGCGACGCTCAACTCGGCCATTCCTATTTCTAAACGCTGGAATATCATGGCAAACAAAAAAGACTTCTACGAAATTCTCGGTATAAATCGCGACGCGAGCGATGAGGACATCAAAAAGTCGTATCGCAAACTGGCGATGAAATACCATCCGGATCGCAATCCAGACAGCAAGGACAGCGAAGAAAAATTCAAAGAGGCCAAAGAGGCTTACGAAATTTTGTCCGAGCCTGAAAAGCGCCGCGCCTACGACGCCTACGGACATGCCGGTGTCAATCCACAGATGGGTGGCGGTCAGGGCGGTGAAGGATTCGGCGGTTTCTCGGAAGCCTTCGGCGATATTTTTGGCGAAATTTTTGGCGGCCGTGGTGGCGCTGGCCGCGGTGGGCAGCAGGTGTATCGCGGCGCTGATCTACGCTACAACATGGACATCACGCTCGAGCAGGCCGCGCGCGGCACTGAAACCAAAATACGCATCCCCACACTGGACGATTGCGAAACCTGCAAAGGAACCGGTGCCAAGCCTGGT
The DNA here is from genome assembly GCA_031401935.1 of Betaproteobacteria bacterium. Taxonomy (GTDB): domain Bacteria; phylum Pseudomonadota; class Gammaproteobacteria; order Burkholderiales; family Usitatibacteraceae; genus UKL13-2. Next base: position 3,914 of record JANNRY010000494.1, read on the forward strand.
ACCACGGCCAAGACTTGTCAGACGTGCAATGGCCAGGGTCAGGTTCGGATGCAGCAGGGATTCTTCTCAATCCAGCAGACGTGCCCAACCTGCCACGGCACTGGCAAGGTCATACCCGAGCCGTGTACAGCATGTAACGGCGCCGGACGTGTGAAGAAACATAAAACGCTGTCGGTGAAGATCCCTTCTGGGGTCGATGACGGTGACCGTATTCGCCTCTCTGGCGAAGGTGAAGCGGGTGTGAACGGTGGTCCTCCCGGCGATCTCTATGTCGTGGTGCAACTCAAACCCCATGCGGTATTCCAGCGCGATGGTGCTGATCTGCATTGCGAAATGCCCATCACTTTTAGCGTCGCAGCGCTTGGCGGCGAGATTCATATCCCGACGCTGGATGGCGAAGCCAAGATCAAGATTCCGGCAGAAACACAAAGCGGACAAGTGTTCCGCCTACGCGGAAAAGGCATTCGGCCAGTCCGCCAGACATCGGCGGGCGATTTGATGTGCCACGTTGTGGTGGAGACTCCTGTTCGCCTGACTGATCGACAAAAAGAACTTCTGCGTGAACTCGAAGAGATCAACAAGACCGACGGCGACAAGCACAACCCACGGGCGAAGAGCTTTATGGATAAGGTGAAGGATTTCTTCGCCGGTTAATTTAAGCAGGAAACCAGTCAGGCGCATACAATCAGGACACAAACGAACCGCAGCAGACGGGACCTTGTGTAAGTAACGTTTCGGTTGATCCGAAAATTTAGCCTGAGGAGATCGTAATGATTGAGTGTTTCCGGCGTATTGGGTGGATTCTATTAATTGCCGTTTGTCCGCTTTCGCAAACGGCGCTTGCGCAAGGCGTGAGCGCTGACACCATTCTCATCGGCCAGTCCGCAGCACTCTCCGGCCCCGCCCAGGAACTCGGCAAGGAAATGAAATCCGGCGCTGAGGCTTACTTCGATGTCATCAACAAAAGCGGCGGCATCAACGGCAGGAAGATCAAGCTGGTCTCGGTCGATGACGGCTACGAGCCCGACAAAGCCGCTGCCAACACCAAAAAACTAATCAACGAAGTTAAAGTTCTTGCGCTATTTGGATATGTCGGCACGCCGACCTCAAACGCATCATTGCCAATTCTGACAGAAGCAAAAGTGCCGTTTATCGGCGCGTTCACCGGCGCGCAGAGTTTGCGCGAACCGTTCAATCGCTATGTGTTCAATGTACGTGGGAGCTACTTTGACGAAACCGAACAGATCGTCGGCCACCTTGTACAGCAAGGGATCAAGAAAATAGCGGTGTTCTACCAAAATGACGCCTACGGCAAAGCCGGGCTGGCGGGTGTGGAGCGCGCGATGAAAAAACGCATGCTGGAGATTGCCGTAACCGCAACCGTTGAGCGTAATACGACTGATGTTTCTGCGGCTGTCGCAGCGCTGGCCAAATCCAACACCGATGCAATTATCATGGTTAGCGCCTACAAAAGTTGTGCTGCGTTCATCAAAACAATGAAGCTGGCTGGCGCGCTGCAGCAGTTCTGGAATGTGAGTTTTGTTGGTTCCAAAGCACTTTCCAACGAGCTTGGCGAAGACGGGCGCGGCGTGCAAATTTCTCAGGTGGTCCCATTCCCTTGGTCAGATGTGAACCCGATCGTGCGCGAATATCAAAAACGCATCGGCGGTCGCGAACTGTATTCTTTCACCTCACTGGAAGGATACATTGCTGCGAAGGTGCTCGTCGAGGGCCTCAAACGTGCCGGGAAGAATCCCTCCCGCGAATCCCTGGTCGATGGTCTGGCCAGCATGGGCAAAGTCGATCTGGGCGGCTTCACCGTCAACTACACGCCCACCAATCACAATGGATCTAGCTACGTAGACTTGACCATCATTGCGCGCGGCGGCACCTTCAAGCACTGAGTCCGCCCGCTGGGCACGACCACTTCGCGAGTACATACCCGCGGTTTCACTTAGAGACGGATCGCCGTAGGGTCGATATTGGCTTTACAATGCGCGGGCTTCATACGTATGGCGGCGCGTACAAAATAGATAATCTGCCGTCAGAATCCAAAAGGGGAATTCATGGACTATCCAACTTGCGTCAGGGCAGTTGGCGGGCTTTACTGCGCGCTGACATGTTTGCTGCTTGGGGCGACAACACTATTTGCCGAGCACGCAGTTGCCCAAGGCGTGACGACCGATACGATTCTTGTTGGCCAGTCTGCGTCGCTAACGGGACCGTCGGAAGAATTGGGGCTTGAAATGAAGGCCGGCGCTGAAGCGTTTTTCAATGCGGTCAACGAGGCGGGCGGCGTCAATGGCCGGAAAATAAAATTGATCTCGCTCGATGACGCTGGCGCGCCCGAGCGTACAAAAGCGAACACCCTCAAATTGCTCGATGAGGAAAAAGTATTCGCGTTGTTCGGCTACACGAACGCTTACACGATTAACCCGATGCTCTCACTGGTTGAAAAAAACAAGGTTCCGTTTTTCGCGCCTGCGAGTGGTGACCTCTCCACCCGCGAGCCGGTCAGTCGTTATGTCTTCAATATTCGCGCTAGCTATATTGAAGAAACTGAAAAAATCGTCGAGCAATGGACGCGGCGTGGGTTGACCAAGGTCGCCATTTTTTATCAAAACGATGCGTATGGCCGCGCGGGATTGGCCGGTCTTGAGCGTGCGCTGCGCGCGCGAAAATCGAACATCCTGATTTTTGGCAGTGCCGATCGCAATGCGACGAACGTTGCATCATCAGCGCAAACTATTGCCACGTCAGGCGCGCAGGCAGTCATCATCAGTGCTGGCGCAAACACGGCCAGCGCATTTATCAAGGAAATGAAAAAACTGGGCTCTGGCGCGCAGATATGCCTGCTTAGTTCAGTCGGTGCAAAAACAGTCGCTCAATATCTTGGCGAAGACGGTCATGGGGTCGAAGTTTCGCAAGTGGTGCCGTTACCGTTTTCCGATAGCGAGCCGCTTGGCCGTGAATATCTGAAACGTATCGGTGGGCCAGCCAAGGCGAGCTTTGCTTCGCTGGAAGGCTATATTGCCGCAACCGTTTTTATCGAGGGGCTTAAAAAAGCGGGCAAAGTCCCAACACGCGATTCTTTTATTGCAGCACTCGACAAACTCGGTACCCTCGATCTGCGCGGCTATCGCGTGAAATTCAGCCCTGAAAATCACAATGGCTCCAGCCTCGTTGAGCTCACCGTACTTGGCACCGGTGGCACCTACAAGCGCTAACTCGAACGACCGCAAAAAAAAGGGCGCGAAAGCGCCCTTTTTATTGTTGCTAGTTACCGCCTAAAACATATGCTGTCCGCCGTTGATGGCGATATTGGCGCCGGTCACAAAGGCCGCTTCATCGGACGCGAGATATGCGCACAAACCAGCTACTTCTTCGGGCTTGCCAAGACGACCGATCGGAATCTGCGGGATAATCTTGGTATTGAGTACTTCTTCAGGAATCGCAGTCACCATCGCGGTGCCGATGTAACCCGGCGAAATCGTATTGACCGTAACGCCTTTCCGCGCAACTTCCAGCGCCAGCGCCTTGGTAAAACCATGCATGCCAGCTTTGGCCGCTGAATAATTGGTTTGTCCAAACGCACCTTTTTGACCGTTCACCGACGAGACATTGATTACCCGTCCCCAACCGCGCTCGACCATGCCGTCAACAATGGGTTTTGACATATTGAAGACGCTATCCAGATTGGTACTGATCACGGCAGACCAGTCGACTTTCGACATTTTCTTGAATGTTGTGTCGCGCGTAATACCAGCGTTATTGATGAGGATGTCTATAGGGCCAACTTCCTTCTGGATTTTGGCCACCGCCGCTGCGCATGAATCGAAATCTGCAACGTCGACCGCATACGCATGGAAATGGTAATCGCGTGCCTCCATCTCTTTTAGCCAAGCGGCCGATTTTGTGTTGGACGGCGAATACGTCACCACCACTTTGATACCCATGCGCGCAAGCTTCATGCAAATCGCTTCGCCCAAGCCGCCCATTCCACCAGTGACGATGGCAATCCGTTGTGTTGCTGGCATGTCTCTCTCCTGTTGTAATTTATTTATCAACACTATTCTTTTTAGGTGTTCACCCGACAAAGCGGGATTGCTAAAAAAAACATCTACGGAAATAATACACTCCGGCAACCGAACCGCAAACCATGGCGATTTTTATCTTGCCTCCACTACGATTTTTCGACCACATAACGGCCTGGTGCCGGCTCAATCGGTTTGAAAGTGGTGCTGCCCAATGTCGTGCGGGCCGGAATCATTTTGCCGCCATATTGCTTCAGCCAATTTGCCCAGCGCGGCCACCAACTGCCCTCTACTTCGGTGGATGCGTCCAGCCATTGCTGGTAGTCAACAGTCGGGGCGATGCCGATACGGTGACTGCGCTTGTTTTTTGATGCAGGATTCACAACACCCGCAACGTGGCCGGCTGCGCCCAGAACAAATTCGGTTTCGCCACCCAATAACGATGCGCTCGCATAAGCCGTGCGCCAAGGCACGATGTGGTCTTCCTTGGCTGCGAACACGAAGGCCGGCATGTTTACGTAAGATATGTCCACCGGAACGCCGCACATCACCAGCCGGTCAGGCTTGGCCAGATTATTCTTGGAATACATGTTCCGCAGATAGTAAACGTACCAAGGGCCGGGAAGGTTGGTGCTGTCTGAGTTCCAGTAGAGCAAGTCGAACGCGGGGGGTTTAGTGCCTTTCAGGTAATTACCAACGACGTAATTCCAGATAAGCTCATTGGCCCGCAATGATGTAAACGCGTACGCGAGTTCGCTGCCGCTGATGATGCCGCCGTTGCCAATTTCGCGCTCACGGCTACTGATGAAATCTTCATTGATGTACGACGTGACCTCACCCGCATCCGAGAAATCGAGAAAGGTGGTGAGGAGGGTCACACTTTCAACCACGTCGTGCCCCATGCGACGCAACACCGCGATGGCGCTGGCGAGCAACGTGCCGCCCACACAGAATCCGAGTGCATTGATTTTTTCAACATTGGTGATGATTCGAACGGTATCGATTGCTTTCACAACGCCGTTGGCGATGTAGTCGTCCCATGTCAGGTGCCCTTGCTCGGCCTTTACATTACGCCATGAAACGATGAATACCGTAAAACCCTGTTCTACCGCGTAGCGCACGAACGAGTTATCCGGGCGCAAATCGAGAATGTAGAATTTATTAATGCACGGTGGCACGACCAGCAGTGGCCGGACATGTACCTCTTTCGTAAATGGTGTGTATTGCACTAACTGGAAAACTTCGTTTTCAAATACCACGCTGCCGGGCGTGAGAGCGATATTCACACCGACCTTGAATGCCTCCTCATCGGTCATGGAAATATGGCCCTTGTCCATATCTTCCCTAAGATTTTCCAGACCCGCTTTGAGCGTTTCTCCTTTTGACTTGATTGCCGATTGAAGTGCTTCCGGATTCGTCGCCAAAAAATTAGCCGGTGACATCGCATCCAGATGCTGCTTCACAAAGAAACGCATTTTCTTTTTAGTTGTATTGGCGACATCCAGACTCTCGATGCTGTCGAGCAACAGCCGGTACGTCGATAGATAAGATTCCGCCAGATAGCGGAACTGTGGCGAGGATTGCCATGCCTCTCCTGAGAAACGCTTATCAGACAAGCTGGCAAGCGGAATCGGATGCGACGTGGTTACCTCATTCTGCGGTTGAACGAAAAGCTCGAACAGTCTTTTCTGCTCACCGAGAAACCGGTTTTGCAAGGCAGCCAGCTTAGTCGGCTCTTGATAGAGCGCCTCCATCCAGGCTTGATAGCCTTCCTGCACGCTGGACGGCGTTGGAATCGCGCCCAGACTTTGAATCCAGTCGCTGCTGGCATCACGTGTCTTTGATTTGGAATCGGGGAAATCAGAAGCGTCTAGAGATTGAGGCATACTGCGCTCGGTAATGGTCAGTCAACATTGACTAATAATCGGAACAGAATTATCCCGCATCTTGGCACTGATATGCGAATCAGCGGAAATGTAAATCGATTTTCGCTGTCCAAATTCACCGCAAATGGAACTTCCGAATGCATATTGTGGCGATAGGCTGGTTGTACGTCACGCTGATGATGGCAATCACCGAAAAGAATATTACGGCTGGTGTGCTGACGTTCGTTTTTTACGGCCTGATGCCCTGCGCACTATTACTGTGGCTGGGTGGCACGCGACTGCGTCGCCGCGCTGCAAAACGGCAATCCATTGCCCAGCCCTCAGTGGTCGACGAACAGGCGAATCATCCAGATGGAGCCAACCCCCGCGCCGATCAGTGAAATCTGCTGCACGGTATCTGCGAGCGTGGAGCGTTTGTGCAGGCCCGGAATCAAATCTGCAATCGCCACGTAGATCATGCTGGACGCGGCAAAGCAAAGAAACATGATCGAATATTCTGACAGCGACACCAGCATCACGTATCCAAGCAGCGCGCCGCCGAGCGTTGCAAAACCGGACATCACATTCCAGAACAGCGCTTTGCGGCGTGAAAACCCCGAGTGGATCAGCACCAGAAAATCGCCCAGCTCCTGCGGTAACTCGTGCGCGATGATGGCAATCGACGTAACAATGCCGATCCTCACATCCGCCATGAACGCCGTCGCAATCGCCAACCCGTCGGTGAAGTTGTGAAAACCATCGCCAATGATGATCATCCATGCGGATGTGGTGCGCCCGGTCTCGCTAACGGCTTGCGAATGCGCATGTAAATGGCCGTGGTCCGCATGCGCATGCTTGTGCCCATGCTCGTGGGCTTGTGAGGCCGCAATGGCCGCTTCAGCCGCGCCGGCGTGGTCGTGGTCGTGCCGCCAGAGCACCATTTTCTCCAACACAAAAAATGCCAGAATGCCCGCCAGCAGCCAGCCCGCGGCGGCATGGTAGCGCGTAGTTTGTTCAAAAATGTGCGGCAGCAGATCAAGAAACACCACGCCCAACAACGCCCCGACGGCATAGCTAACAAATAACGGAATCAACCGTGGCTGTATGCGCCACGCAACGAGCGCGGCAAGCAGCGCAGAGATTGTGCTGCCAGCGAGGCAGGCCACGATGATGTAGGTGAGCGTCATGGGTAGTCGGTGTTGAGGGTTTGGCGTGCCGGTTTCAGACCGTTTCGATTGCTGAGATCAAAACAAGAGCCTGATCGCAATTTCTATTTCTTATTTGCAACTCAATTGCAACATTTTAACACACTGGTTGGCCGGGCCAATTCAACATGGTGGCCCAGCAGTATCAGTGGGCGGGCACAATAGACTATTTATTAACCTCTAGCACTGGCGCGGTGTTTCAGGCGCTTTGTGCTTGGGAGGCGCGCGGGATGGCGTTCTATGCTGCGGTATCTGTCGGCGAGCCGCTTGAGTTGGTAGACCGCTGGCTTGCAAGCTTTTGAAAACACCAAGAAAGCAAATAGAACCTCAATCAATCCGCCGAGTCCTGCGGTAACGGCGGGACCTATCTTCAGCGATGAGTTAGTTTTGCTCACGTGGTTCACCATGAGTACCAGTATTCCTTTAGTGTGCCGTCCCGACCGATTACCCACAACATTTGTTCATGCCCAAAGGTCCAATGCACAGTACCTCGTACAGTGATGTCAATAACGGAACGGTATTGGGTAAACTCAAGCGAAGTGACGTGGGTCTTTTCCATTCCCTCTGCATGAACTGCCCATTTTATTTTCTTGTCTCGGTCGCGGAGCAATACGATTGGAGCTTCGCCATCATTTGGTGGCCAATAGACTTCTAGAAGAAAGTCCTTTACGGGAAAACTCTGGCTCGGTGCGGTCTTAGGTAGTTGTGTGACGGGTCGGCCCGTGAAAGGGCCATCATCAAATATCGGGGACCATGCAAGTTGCCAACCTAGAATAACAACGAACAGTATGATGCCGCTAACCGTTGCGCCGGCCACAAATGCGAATCTTTGGAGTTTGGATCGCGCCATAAAACCTAACTATTTTTAGACAACAAAAAATACTCATTTGCAACACGGCGCGTTGTCCATCAACACGGATGCTAGCCAGTGTAATGTTGGGCTGATAAGACTAGCCCAGCCTACGAAGTGTTGTAGTGCCATGCGACGTCGATCCCACTACTCATTTTCTCCTGTAATCCAAATCACCCCCGCCATGCGCCCAGTTTGCCCATCGCGACGATAAGAAAAAAAACGCGTCGGCTCGCTCACCGTGCAAAATTGCCCGCCAAATATTCTCTGCACGCCAACCGACTTTAATCGTCGCCGTGCAAGCGTATAAATATCGGCAAGATATTTGCCCGGTCGATCCTTAATCGGACGAAACGCGGTCACATCATCAATCGATGCAGCGGTAAATGCATCGAACACATCCTGCCCCACTTCAAATGCATTCGCACCAATGGCCGGTCCCATCCATGCCATCATCATTGCAGGGTCAACGCGCATCGCTTCCACAGTCCGTTCGAGCACACCCTGCTGCAGCCCGCGCCAGCCCGCGTGGGCGGCGCCGACACGCGAACCATCCTCGGCGCAGAACAATATCGGCAGGCAATCGGCGACCAGCACCGCACATGGCACTTGACGCGCAGAAGTCACTGACGCATCCGCTTCGGCTGGGCGGTCTTTGAGACCCGCGTGCACATCTGCTTCGACCACATTGTCGCCATGCACTTGATTCAGCCAAACCGGCGCTGCCGGTAATAGCTCACGCACGCGACGCCGGTTTTCAGCAACATGCAGAGGCACATCCCCAACGTGTGCGCCGAGGTTAAGGCTGGCATGAACACCAGTGCTGACGCCACCCGCGCGCATGGTGAAAAAAGCCTCCACACCCGGTGGTACAGGCCAATCAGGAATGATCAGGTCGGTCGATTGCAGCATGTCGTTCGATATAACTTAAAACGCCCGAGACCTTAAAGCGTGGAGACGAATTCGATCAAGTCGCGCATGTCATCAGGGACAGGTGCTTCGAACGTTACCAAGCCGCCATGCACTGGGTGCTCAAAGCCGAGTTGCCTAGCATGCAGGGCTTGGCGCCCGAAGGTGCGGAATGCGTCGCGCATTTCTGCATCGGTGCCCGCAGCACCCGGGCCATAGACCAGATCGCCTTCTATGGCAGAGCCAATCGACTGCATATGAACGCGAATCTGGTGTGTGCGGCCGGTCTCAAGACGGCACTCGATCAGCGTGTGATGCTCGAAACGCTGGAGCACCCGATAGTGCGTCACGGCGGGTTTGCCACCCTGCTCCTCGGGTACCACCGCCATTTTTGTACGGTGATGCGGATGGCGTGCGATTGGTTTATCAACGCTGCCCTCTTGCGGCAAGTGGCCTCGCACCAGCGCCACATAAATGCGCTTCATGGTGCGCGCCTGCAACTGTTGCACCAATGAAAATTGCGCTTCTTCGGTCTTTGCGGCCACCATCACGCCGCTCGTTTCCTTGTCCAAGCGGTGAACAACCCCGGCGCGCGGCACATTGGCCACCGACGGATTGCGAAACAGCAACCCATTGAGAACCGTGCCGCTCCAATTGCCCGCACCCGGATGCACGACCAAACCTGCGGGTTTATCAATCACGATGACGGCATCGTCCTCAAACAACACTTTGAGCGCGACATCTTCAGGCAAAAACGCCTTTTCATCGTCGCGCGGCACGAGCGTTATTTGAATTTCCTCGCCACCAAACAGCTTGGTTTTTGGCACCGCTGCTTTCGCGTCGACGGTCACAAATCCATCCTTCGCAAGCCCCGCCAGCCGACTGCGTGAATATTGTGGCAACGTTTGCGCCAATACTTGGTCCAATCTGCTGCCTGAGAATGAAATGGGCACTTTGAAAGTGACCGTTTCTGTGGCCTCCTGGCCTTTGAGCAGGGGCGGGGAATCAAGGTCGCTTGGGCTATAATCTTCCTCTTCGATTTCGACTGGCATTTTCAGAGTATGACACGATCTTTTCTCGCATCCGCAGCGTTACTACTAGCAGCCACTTTACTTTCCGGTTGCGGCATGTTTGCCGACAAACTGGACGCCAAGAAAAATTGGAGCGTCGAAGAATTCTACAAAAATGCGCGCGAAGAAATGGACTCCGGCAATTACGCCGGTGCTGTAAAAGCCTACGAAGCGCTGGAAGCCAAGTATCCGTTTGGTCGTTATGCGCAACAAGCGCAGCTCGACATCGCCTACGCATATTACAAAGAAGCGGAAACCGCGCAAGCCGTCTCGGCGGCCGACCGGTTCCTGAAGTTGCACCCGAATCATCCCAATGCGGATTACGCGCTTTACATCAAGGCCTTGTCGTTCTTTAAGCCTGACTTGGGATTGTTCGGGGAGCTCCTAAATCTTGATCCGTCCGAACGCGACCCGAAAGCGCTGCGCGAATCGTTTGAAGTATTCAAGGAACTCGTCACACGTTTTCCGGATAGCCGATATTCAGACGACGCCCGCAGCCGCATGGCCTTCCTCGTCAATTCGCTAGCCAAGCACGACGTTGCGGTCGCACGCTACTACCTCGCTCGCGGCGCTTACCTTGCAGCCGCCAATCGCGCGCAAAACGTGTTTCAGCGCTATCCGCAGGCACCGGCTATCGAAGAAGCATTGGTGATCTCGGTACAGGCGTATGAACAGATGGGAATGGCTGAACTCGCAAATTCTTCACGCCGCGTGCTGGAGAAGAATTTCCCGAACAACAAT
>JANNRY010000495.1:0-14471 GCA_031401935.1 Betaproteobacteria bacterium
CTGAAGGCCGCAGTAATGATGGTGCCATTGACCGGCACGCCCGTGGCGTTGTTTATGGGCGCAACAGCAGTCACGGTGGGCACGAGTACGGCAATGCCGCCTGAGCCAAGAACTGGGTCTCGACCCTCATCACCGCCGCCACATCCGGCGATCAGTGCGCTCAAGAGCAGCGCCGTGAACCACGGCAGGAATCTGGAATAGCGTTTGAAATTGTGCATTGGCTGCCTTCTAATTCTGATCAAAAAAACTAACTGCATTTGTGGTCACACCGACCGCACCTCGCGGCGCGGAACCGGTTTTGCCGTTCGATGCACGCGATCAGCACCGGCATTCCGGCACTGACCGCGAGGATGTTTACTGGCGTGGTTCGCCGTTGCGGTTCACCGCAATGGTGTTGCCTGGTGCCGAGCTCATCTGGATGCGATGCTCTCTGCCGCGGTATTCGTACGTCACGTCCCAGTAAGCGGGTGCCGTGCTTGCGACAGATCTGCAACGCTGCACATCTCTATCGTAGGACGATCCGCCATCACCACGGCCAGAGTTCCCGCCGATCACTGCACCTGCCACCGCGCCGCCGGCAGTGGCGACATCTTTACCGCGTCCGCCGCCGACCTGATGACCGAGAACGCCACCAAGGAGGGCGCCAAGAACTGCGCCGCCGACATTGGTGTCGCCACGACGCTCTTCAACAACCTGCTGACGCTCAATCCAGCAACGCTGCTCTGGCGGGCCGACAACTGCACGCACGGAGGTTACTGGTGCCTCATAGACGCGCTCATTGGCACGACGACGATATTCATATGTCGGTTCTGGCAGTGGCGCGGGTGCTTCGTTTTGGTAACTTGTCTGTTGCCTTACCGGACGCACGGATGAAATCCGGTCATTAATCCCCAATCCGCTGACCGACGCGTAACTGCCCTGACGCACGACCACGCAAGTGCCACCAAAGCGCGCATCCGTGCAAACTTCCCAGCGGCCGCGATCAACAACGACCGATGATGCGCGGTCATTAAATCCTTGCTGCGCAAAGTCGGAGATCTGTCTGTCGGTCGTCAGTGCACGTCCGCGGAAGTCGTCGTGCTCATAGAAGGTAATTTGTGCCGCAGCTTGCGTGGCTAGCAAAATACTTGTCGCACCCAGTGCGGCTTTTAGTTTCCAGTTCATAAATAATCCTCTCAATGGTTGCCTGTCGCGCGAAAATGCGCCGACAATATTCAAATCCAGATGCGTTTCCAACCCTCACACCTTATGCGCCATTGCTGGCGTCAAACATCGGCGCTGGCCTACACTTTTGTGGGACATTTGCGTATCCCGCTGTAGGCGCATGCCGACTAACTTCTCTGGCCACCGCGCCTTTCATTCGCAACGCATGATCTGCTGATGAATGGATGCTGGTCTGTGCGCTGACGTACACAATGCGTTTGGCGGTGCATGAAAAACGTAGATCCAATACCCGCGCGCTTTTCAGAGTGCTAACGCTCTGCGATACCCGTCAATGCTTGATCTGCGCACTTTGCTTTGAGTTGACGCGTGACGCAGAACCATTGTCACCGCATTGCGATATGGGCCGATCCTTTACCTGGTCCGCCGTCAACAGGCGTGGGTTCAGAACCAAAGCAGGCTGCCCGGTCATCCGACCAGTGCTGATGCGCGTGGTAAAGAGCAATATCAAGGCCAAAATCCGGTTCACTATCCCCAAGGCGTGCATTAGCGATGCCATTCACCACAGTGTGCGCTGCTGGCTTGACGTTGCCTTTATAGTTGACTCGCGCTGCGGTCTTTGCGCGCACCAGTGCCGACTTGGCCTCGGCTTGACACCCAACTTTTTCTGCGCCGACAAAAATTTCACACTTGGCACGAGCCGTTCGATGTTTATCGGCCGCATGCTTGAGCGCGATGCCGAACTCGACGATGGCAGTGCGCCTGATCGGCTCAGCATTACTGAAACCAGAGGATGCTGGCGTCGCAATGATCGTGGCAATGGCGTAAATACCTGCGATTGCGGCGGCTGCGCTCAAAGCGCTCGCAAATAGTGACGACATGCGCACTCCCCCTCTCCTTCGTGTTTTGGCCAACCTGATTGAGTGGGCGACAAAACGAGATTAGTTGAGAATCGGCATGCGATCTGTGCGTTGGCATACATATGCGGCACATATGTTTGGAATTGATCTTGCAGACCACAAACACCCAATGTGCGCTAACAGACAGACCGGTGCATGCGCGTCGAAATATCATTTTGAGGATAAGCTGCTCGGCAGTTGCGCTAAATAGTCACAACAACTGTTGTGCGACTCCGGGCGTACATTCCATTTTTCGCGAGGAGCACCGCGTGGCATCCCCAAAACCGATACAGATTATTCTGGCCCGACAACTGGCCAGCAGTCTCGCAATGCCCATCCTCATCGTGGACACCGAGGGAACACTTATTTTCTACAACGAACCTGCCGAGGCGATTCTGGGGCAATGTTTTGATCAAACTGGCGAGATGCCCGCAGACGAATGGACTTCACAGTTTGCAGTCGCAGATGAAACACGCAATGCCATTGCACAAGAAGACCGCCCGCTGATGATGGCGCTCTCCGAACGCCGGCCAATCTCCCGCACGGTATGGATACGATGTGGGGAACGAGAGTGGCGGCACATCAATATCACCGCATTTCCGCTCATCGGCGAGGGCGGTCAGTTCTTCGGCGCGCAGATGATTTTTTGGGAAGTCTGAGGTGCAGGTTACGCTTTGGGGCACGCGCGGCTCGTTGGCCACACCCGGTCCAGAAACTGCCCGTTATGGGGGCAACACATCATGCGTGAGCGTGCTTGGGCGCGCGGGCACGGTACTGGTGCTGGACGCGGGAACCGGCATACGCCGCTTCGCGAAAACGATTCCCGAATCTGTGCGCCGCGTGGATGTGCTGCTAACCCATCTGCACATGGACCACATACAGGGATTGGGATTTTTTGCGCCACTATATCGGCCCGATGTCGAAGTCCATATTTGGGGCCCCGCCAGCTCGACACAAAATCTGCAAGCCCGTCTGAAGCGCTACCTTTCACCACCGCTTTTTCCGGTGCGCCTGAATGAGCTGCCGTGCAAACTGATATTTCATGGTGTTCCGCGCAGCGACGCCGACATCGGTGAATTCCGCGTTTCGTCGGCGCTGGTATGTCATCCCGGGCCGACGGTTGGCTATCGCATCGTATCGCCAGAAGGCCGGGTGCTGACGTACTTGCCTGATCACGAACCTGCACTCGGCGTGCTGCGCTTTCCCACGCTGCCGCGCGATTGGACCTCTGGCGCAACGCTGGCCGCAGAGGCGGACCTGTTGATTCACGACAGCCAATATAGTGCGGCTGAATATCCCTGTCACTGTGGCTGGGGTCATAGCTCGATCAACCAAACGCTGGACTTCGGAACACTCGCCGACGTCAAACAGCTCGTGCCGTTCCACCACGATCCCGACCACTCCGATAGCGATCTCGACCGGTTGATGAAGGAAGCCATTGAAGAAACCAAGCCTGACTATCAGGTTACGCCCGGCAAGGAAGGCATAATATTCGAACTTTAGCTTTCGGCGCGCGACCGGACCGCGCTCGCGCGTAAATTGAATTTTCACCTTATGTGCGGTGGCGCACGGAGCGCGACACACTTAGGGGCGATGATGGAACCCGACACCGAGTCTTTGCAGCAGTGAATTGATTTTTGCCCGGGCGTCTAAACGCAACTGCGAGCTTTTTATGCGGCACGAGCAAAAAGGTCGGTGTGTCAAAAATAATTTCTGATTCCGTCGCGCCCATTACCACTGCCACCAGCGCCACCACTGTGGCCGCTACCGACACAGCTGATGGCATCACAGAGGTTCGACGGCAGGAGGCCCTGCTCAAAACCGGTGCCCTTCAAAATGCGATTCTCAATAGTGCCAATTTTTCGAGTATTGCCACAGATGAAAAGGGCATCATTCAGCTATTCAATATCGGTGCCGAACGCATGCTCGGCTACAAGGCTGCCGATGTCCTGAACAAGATCACGCCGGCCGATATTTCCGACCCGCAGGAAGTGATCGCGCGTGCCAGAGCACTGAGCCTTGAGCTTGCCACACCGATTACACCGGGATTCGAGGCGCTGGCTTATAAGGCCTCACGCGGTATTGAAGACATTTATGAGCTGACTTACATCCGCAAAGACGGCAGTCGTTTCCCAGCCATCGTATCGGTCACCGCGCTGCGTGACGATCAGGACACCATCATTGGTTATTTGTTGATCGGTACTGACAACACCGCTAGAAAACAGGCCGAGGAAGCACTCCTCAAGGCGGGTGCCTTGCAAAGCGCCATTTTCAACAGTGCCAATTTCTCCAGTATTGCCACCGATGCGAAAGGCGTGATCCAGATTTTCAACGTTGGCGCGGAACGCATGCTGGGCTATGCCGCCGTCGACGTAATGAACAAGATCACGCCAGCCGATATTTCGGACCCGCAGGAAGTCATCGCGCGGGCCAAAGCCTTGAGTGTCGAGCTTTCAACACCGATTACGCCCGGCTTTGAGGCCTTGGTGTTCAAGGCCTCACGTGGCATCGAAGACATTTATGAACTGACCTATATCCGCAAAGACGGCAGCCGATTCCCCGCCATCGTATCGGTCACCGCGCTACGCGACGATCAGGACACCATCATTGGCTATTTGTTGATCGGCACCGACAATACGGCGCGAAAACAGGTCGAGGCGGAACAGAAAAAGCTGGATCAACGATTGCGCGACCAACAGTTCTATACCCGCTCCCTCATCGAATCCAATATTGACGCGCTAATGACGACCGATCCGTCTGGCATCATTACCGACGTGAACAAACAGATGGAAGCGCTCACCGATTGCACCCGCGACGAGCTGATTGGCGCACCGTTCAAGAACTACTTCACCGATCCGGATCGGGCTGAAGCGGGTATCAAGCTGGTCTTAAGCGAAAAGAAGGTCACCAACTACGAACTCACCGCGCGTGCCCGCGATGGGAAAGAAACCGTGGTCTCCTACAATGCAACCACGTTCTACGATCGCGACCGGACACTGCAGGGTGTGTTCGCTGCCGCGCGCGATGTTACTGAGAGAAAGCTGCTCGACCAAGCGCTTCAGGAAACGAACGTCGAACTTGAGAGCGCCAAGGTAGTGGCTGAAAAAGCCAACCTCGCCAAATCGGATTTCCTTTCCAGTATGAGCCATGAGTTGCGCTCTCCGCTCAACGCCATCCTGGGCTTTGCCCAGTTGATGGACTCTGATACGCCGCCTGCGACTGCATCACAAAAAGCCAGCATTGAGCAAATACTGCACGCAGGATGGTATTTGCTGGAACTCATCAACGAGATTCTCGATCTTGCCGTGATTGAGTCAGGCAAATTGTCGCTATCGGAGGAACCGGTGTCGCTGGCCGAAGTGATGTTCGAGTGCGAGGCCATGATTGAACCGCAGGCGCAAAAGCGCGGCATCAAACTCACGTTCCCCAAATTCGATGTCGCGTATTCTGTTCAGGCCGACCGGACGCGACTCAAGCAAGTACTAATCAACCTTCTGTCAAACGCGATCAAATACAACCGGGTCGGCGGGACTGTTGTCGTGGACTGCACGATGAGCAGCCCAACCCGCACTCGCATCGGCGTCAGGGATACGGGTGCCGGATTGTCACCGGAGAAACTTCAACAACTCTTTCAACCGTTCAATCGCCTCGGTCAGGAAAGCAGCTCCGAGGAGGGCACTGGCATCGGGCTCGTAATGAGCAAGCGTTTGGTTGAGCTGATGGGGGGCGTCATCGGTGTCGATAGTAAAGTCGAGGTGGGGAGTGTGTTCTGGTTCGAGCTGGACTCGGCGGTTTTGCCGCAAATTGCAATTGAAACAATCAAGCCCAGTGTCCTGATCGAAGCGCCATTTCAGCACGGCACAACCATACGCACCCTGCTTTATATAGAGGACAACCCAGCCAATCTGAAGCTGGTCGAACAACTCATCTCGCGTCGGCCCGAACTTCGCCTGCTCACTGCCATCGACGGCAATCTCGGTATCGCACTCGCACGTGACAACCTGCCGGAGGTGATCCTGATGGACATCAATCTACCCGGCATCAGCGGCATTCAGGCACTGAAAATTCTGCGCGAAGATCCCCTCACAGAACATATCCCAGTGCTCGCCATCAGCGCAAATGCAATGCCGACAGATATCAAAAAAGGCTTGGATGCGGGCTTTTTTCGTTACCTCACCAAACCGATCAACGTCAGCGAATTCATGGAAGCACTGAACATCGCGCTGGCGCACGCAAGTAAACAAGCGGTCACAAAGAAATAGGGCGGGCCAACTCTCATGATCAGTTCAACCGATGTTCTCAACGCCAAGATTTTGATCGTTGATGATCAGAATGCCAACGTCTTGCTGCTGGTGCAAATGCTGCGCGGTGCCGGCTATGCATGCGTTACCTCCACAACCAATCCGGGCGACGTATGCAGTTTTCATCTCAAGAACCGCTACGACTTAATCCTGCTCGATCTACAGATGCCCGGCATGGACGGATTTCAGGTGATGGAAGGCCTGAAGGGAATCGAAGCTAACGGGTATCTTCCGGTGCTCGTGCTGACCGCACAACCGAATCACAAGCTGCGTGCACTCAAAGCCGGTGCGAGGGACTTCATCAGTAAGCCCTTTGATATCGCAGAGGTATTGCTGCGCGTTTACAACATGATCGAAGTTCGCCTGTTGCATCTGGAAACCAAAAAACTCTACCTACAAGTCGCGGCCGAGCAGCGGTCGTCTGAGTTGCTGTTGCTGAACGTGCTTCCACAATCAATTGCCGAGCGCCTTAAAGGGCGCGCCGAGATAACCGTCGATGGGTTGACCAACGTTATCGCTGATCGTTTTTCTGAAGTAACCGTATTGTTTGCCGATATTGTCGAATTCACAAAGTTTTCCACGGGTGTCAGCGTTGAGGTGTTGCTGGGTGTGCTTAACGATATTTTTTCTCGTTTCGACAAGATTGCCGATGACCGCGGGCTCGAAAAAATCAAGACAATCGGCGACTCGTATATGGTGGCCGCAGGATTGCCGGTGCCAGTGGCGGATCATCCAGTTCGTGCTGCACACATGGCGCTGGACATGATTGCAGCGATGAACCGCTTCAACGAAGAAAGCCCGTACAAACTGAACGTGCGTATCGGCATCGACACCGGTGCCACCGTCGCTGGCGTGATCGGCAAACGAAAGTTTCTTTATGATCTGTGGGGTGATGTGGTTAACACCGCCAGCCGCATGGAATCGCACGGCGTCGCCGGGCGAATCCAGATCACCGAGGCCACCAAGCAACGCCTGGGCTCACCGTTTGTGCTTGAACGACGTGGCCCCATTGACGTCAAAGGCAAAGGCCAGATGCAAACCTGGTTTCTCAACACCATAAGTGGATAACCGACAAGCCATGAATAAATCGGCGCCCACGTTTGCCAACACCGATGCTGCTTTGCTTGCAGAACAACCGTCCACCGATCAGCGTCAGCAAGCACTGCTCAAATCGGGGGTTCTGCAAAACGCGATTCTCAACAGCACCAATGTCACGATCATCGCCACAGACGAGGAAGGCATCATCCAGTTTTTTAATCTCGGTGCCGAGCGGATGCTGGGCTATCAGAGTGCGGACGTCGTCAACAAGACCAACCCCAGCGACTTTCACGATCTGGATGAACTGATGATGCGCGCCGAGGCGCTGAGTCTTGAGTTCGGCACGTTGATCAATCCCGGTTTCGAGACACTGGCGTTCAAGGCTTCACGCGGGATCGACGATGGCTACGAATTGAACTACATTTGTAAAGATGGCAGCCGTCTGCCAGCGGTCATCTCGATCACGGCGCTAGGCAATGAGGCGGGCACCCGCATCGGTTATTTGCTGATCGGCACCAATAATTGCCTGCGCAAAAATTTGGAAGTGGAGTTGACTACTGCCAAGGTAGCTGCTGAGAAAGCAAGCATCGCGAAATCGGATTTTCTGGTGCGGATGAGCCATGAAGTGCGCACACCACTCAATGTGATTCTCGGTTTTGCCCAACTGATGGCATCCGGCGTGCCGCCGCCACCACCGTCCCAAACACAAAACCTCAATCAGATTCTCATCGCCGGACGCTATCTGCTCGAACTGTCCAACGGCATCCTCGATCTCGCAATGGTGGGATCAGGCAGTGCCCCCTTGACAAACGAACCGGTGTCGCTCGCCGACGTGATGCTCGAGTGCCGCGCCATGATCGAACCTCAGGCGGCGAAGCGCCGCATCGGCATCACCTTTCCGCGATTTGAATCGCCCTGCTTTGTCATCGGCGACCGGACCCGGATCAAGCAGGTGTTGATGAATCTGCTTGTGAACGCCATCAAGTACAACAAGCCCGGCGGCGCGGTCGCGGTACAGCAAACGAGCGCGCGCTCGAGCTCATCAAGCCCGCTAGCATCTATCCGGCTCACCGTGCGCGATACCGGGCCGGGGATGGCACCGGAACAACTTGCTCAACTTTTCCAGCCATTCAATCGTCTCGGTCGCGAAGCCGGCGAAGAACCGGGTCACGGCATCGGTCTGGTCGTGTCCAAGCAACTCGTCGAACTGATGGGCGGCGACATCGATGCAGAAAGTGTGGTGGGCGAAGGAAGCGTGTTTTGGATCGAATTGCAAACCACGTCTGCGCCTGAGCCGGTGATTGCCACCCAGGAGACCGCGCCCGCCGTAGCCGCCCCGCCGGTGGCCGCTGGCACGTCCGTGCGCACACTGCTCTACGTCGAAGACAATCTGGCCAATCTTAAACTGGTCCAGCAAATCATCGCGCGCCGTCCGGATCTGCGTCTGCTGTACGCACCCAATGCCACCCTTGGCATCGAGTCCGCAGGCGTCAATCAGCCGGAATTGATTCTGATGGATATCAACATGCCGGGCTTAAGCGGAATCGACGCCATGAAAATACTGCGCAGGCATCCATCAACAGCACACATTCCCATCATTGCCTTGAGCGCCAATGCGATGCCACACGATATCGAGAAGGGGCTGGAAGCGGGATTTTTCAACTACGTGACCAAACCCATTCACGTCGGTCGGTTTATCGAGGCAGTCGATGCGGCACTGCATTTTTCAAAGCTGACATCTGGCGACTCTGGTACTGATCGGCAGTAGCGCGTCAGCCTAACTGAATAAATCCAGCGCCACTTTGCCAGCCGCAGCAGACGTGACGCTGAGCAGAGTGCCCCAAGCCATATCAAGCACCGACAGCCCGACTGGCCAATTTTTTAGTGTGGCTAAATTGGTGAGGTCGTATGTTGCGTAGGCGATAAAGCCAAACAGCGCCGCTGCAATAAGCGTCTTGCTCCATGCTGACCCGGCACCACTGGGGGCGATGGCAAATACCATCAGGCCGGCTGCAAATACGGCGTAGAACAGCACCGCAACGGAGAAGTTCGGGCGATCCGCCATTAAATGGCCTATGCCTTGCTGATAGATCGACTTTGCGATCACGCCCAGCCACAACAAATCCAGCGCGGCCACCACGGCGATCGTGGCCGCGTATGCGGCGAGGTATTTGGTCATGGCGTGCGCGCGCTACTGACGCGCCAGATCACATTGCCGACATCGTCTGCCACCAGCAAGGCACCCGCCTTATCGAGTGCGACGCCGACAGGTCTGCCAAATGCATTGCCTTCCGGACTGAGAAAGCCGGTCAGCACATCGATGGGCACGCCCGATGGCTTACCGCCTGCGAACGGAACGAAGATTACTTTGTAGCCACTGTGTGGTCGGCGATTCCACGATCCATGCTGGCCGATAAACATGCCGTTGGCAAAAATGGCAGGCAGTGTGGTGCCAACGGAGGACGCCAGACCCAAGGGTGCGGTGTGCGGACCTAGCGCGTAGTCCGGCGCAATCGCGCTGGCGACCAGCTCCGGGCGCTGTGGCTTCACACGCTCATCAATATGCTGGCCAAAATAGCTGTAGGGCCAGCCATAAAATCCGCCGTCGCGGACCGAGGTCATGTAATCAGGCACCAGATCGCTACCGAGCTCATCGCGTTCATTGACAACCGTCCACAGTGCACCACTCTCGGGTGCCCACGCCTGACCATTCGGGTTACGCAAACCCGAGGCAAAGACGCGGTGCACGCCGGTTTTAAGGTCGACCTCCCAGATGGCGGCGCGCCCTGCTTCCACCTCCATGCCGCGTTCGGCGACGTTGCTGTTCGACCCCACGGTCACGTAGAGTTTGCTACCGTCTGCGTTGGCGATGAGGTTTTTGGTCCAGTGGTGATTGATCGGCCCGGCCGGTAACGCCAACACATTGACGCCCGATACCGTGATGCGCGTATCGCCGACTATGTACGGGAATCGAACCACAGCGTCAGTATTGGCAATGTATAGCTGGCTGCCGATTAGCGCCATGCCGAACGGCGAGTTCAGCCCCTCCAGCAACACCGACCGTACATCCGCCACGCCATCGCCATTGGTATCCCGCAGCAGCGTGATGCGGTTTGCACTTGGCACACCTGCACCAGCGCGTTTCATGACCATCTTCATCACCCAGCCTTTGATGCCGCTGGCGTCGTCGGGCTTCGGTGGCGCATTGCTTTCCGCGACCAACACATCGCCATTGGGGAGCACATGCAGCCAGCGCGGATGGTCGAGCTCGCTCGCAAATGCGACCACTCGCATATCCGCTGCCGCCAGCGGCGTCGCACTGGTCGGCCAACCCTTGGCAGGCGCGATGTTGACCGTGGGAATCAGCGTCTGCGCAGGCGCTGGCAGTGTGGGTGTTGGCCCGGTACCCGCCGAGACGGGCAGCTTGGCGACTTCGCTGCAGCCGGCGAGGGCCAACACCACGCTACAGATCAACAAAGGCGTCGCATGGAACTGCCAACGCCTGACCTCAGTGTAAAAACTACGGGTCAAATCTTGCCCATCACCAACAGGATGATCAGGATCAACACCACCAAGCCCAATCCACCACTCGGACCGTAACCCCAGCTTTTGCTGTGCCCCCAACTCGGCAGCGCGCCGACCAACATGAGAACCAGGACGATCAGCAATATGGTTCCTATACTCATAGTTTTCTCCTTGAGATTGTGGGTGAATAAAATTAATTACGTGGGGGTGGCGGCGGTGTCACGATCACGGTGGTGCTGTCACCAGGCTTGCCGGGTTCACCTTTTACGCCTTCGCTGCCGGGTGCGCCGGGTGCACCCTGCGGTCCTGCGGGTCCGGGCACTGCAACGGGTGTGGGTGCGGGTGCCACAACAGGCGGTGGAACATTGACGACGGTGGGTTTGTCGCAAGCGGTGAGACTTAACGTGGCAAGTATGGCGGAAATCAAGATTGCATATTTCATGGTGGATCCTTTGGAAGTGGAAAATTGTGACGCTAATGGCTTTTATTCATCGCGCCTGAAACAGTGGGGCGAAGGCTGTCCGCCTCGACTTACCATCAGCGTAACGACTAGCGGCGCGTTTTTCAGTGCGGTGTCGAACATAGCGACAAATTTTTTGTCGCGTCACAGCAAGTCACTGGGATGCCGCACGCTGCGCATTGCTGCGCTGCCTGATGCCTTTGCAACCGACCGCGCCAGCCTTGGGCGCATCGGCTTCGCCGCGATCAATCAGCGGCAGCAATGCCGCCAGCGGGTTTACCAGCGCCAGCAGAAAGGCGGCGCCAAGTTTGCGTCCCAACGGGCCTTTTTCGATTGAGATGGCAGGGCTGGCAAAGGTGCCGCGCACCAGCAGTGGTGTGCGCAACGTCAGCGGGCTGAAGTCTTTCGGCGTGACGACGGCGCGCAGATCGAATGCTTCGGTGGCGAGCGACAGGGAGCCATCGATCCAGATTGCTGAATCAATGGTGTCGAGCACCATCACGCGCGGGCGGAATACGCCAGCGTCAGCGACTAGGTCCGCGACCCCGCATTGCACAGTCAGCGTGTTATCGCCCGTCAGCAGCAGACCGAGGCCCTCGGCCAAATCAATGCCTGCCAATTCAACGACCAGATGCGACACCTCGCCGTCTTTCAATTCGGTACGAACCTGCCCCTTCAGCGTGGCGAGAATTTCGGCAGTGGAGCGGCCCTGTCCCTGCAAGGCGGTTCTGCCGTTGAGCGTGCCAGAGACAAATGGCGGCTTGCCGTCGGTGCGGCCCTGATGAATCCAGCGTTCGAGTTGCACGCCGTCCCAGTGCACATTCACATTCCAGACAGCGATGTCTTTTTGCCCATTCAACGCGAGGTTACCTTTCAGGCTGCCGCCACTGGTACGTGCTTCAAGATTACTCAGTGTCAGCACGCCCTCGGCCAAACGCAGGTGGCCCTGCATCGGGCGCAACGCTTCCAGCAGGCGGGTGCCCAGATCGAGTTCAACGAAATCGAGAAATACATTCGCATCCATTTTGCGCATTGCCGCCAGATCGAATGGGCGGTCGGGCAACACCATGCCCTTGTGTTTGTGCGGCGCGCCAGGTGTCAACCCGATCGCCGGTCCAAGGTCGGCCAACAGCAGGCGTGCGCCGCCAAGCCGGCCCGACAAGAGCGGCACGCTGCCTGCAGTCTCGTACATGAAGGCGCCGTTCAGGCGGCTGGAGCCGACAGTGGCATCGTCTATCACCACGTACCAGACGTCGGTACGGCGAACGATTACGCCCTCGGTGCGAAACGCGGCTGTGGTCGGCAGCGTCACACCGAGTGGCTCGCCAACGGCGGCCAGCGACGGGCCCTTTATGCTGAATCGTCCGGTGAAACCGCTCAGGCGGCGCGCATCGGTCGCAGTGCCTTTGAATACAAATTCGGCGCGGCCGACTGTCGCATTCAGGTTCATGGCAATCGGCGTAGCGTACGCTTGGTCGGTTGTCCATGGCAATACACCCGACGAGACCAGCGTGAGTTTCAACGGCAGGGTGCGATATTTTCCGGTGGCGTTGGCCTGTAACACCTTGCCGGGGTCTGTGGTGGCCGTGGTCGCGGTGGTGGCAACTCCATCAGCGAGCGTCAACTTGATTTCGAGCTCGCTGTCCAATATCTCGTCGCGATATTTGATCCTGCCGCTGGCGACCTGCAAGTTGCCAAACACTGCGCGCGGCTTTGGCGGCGCATCTGACACCGGCGGTGGTGGAGGCTGGTTGGCGCCGAATTGCCAACTGGCGCGGCGGTCTGCCAGTCGTTCCAGATTGCCGTCCACCGTGGCCGCCTGCAGACTGTCGATCCTGATTTGTTGGCCCACGTATGCGCGCCACAGATCGATATAGCGCAGATGAATGTCAACTTCGCGGGCAATAAACATATGCGGTGTCTTGCTCCACTCCGGCGGGCCAACTTCTGCTGCCGGAAGATACACATGCACGCCACCGAGAAAACGGATTTGGAACGGTTTTTCAGCCGATGGCGCTTGCATTGAGTCAATTGCGGTGGCGGGCACCGCAAACACCACGCGCCGATCCATCTGCTCGGCCAAAACACGCTGCAACGGTGACGCAAGAAACGGCCAACCGAGCCACTCGCCGACGGCAACAGCGAGCACCAGGGTTGCAAACACTGCCGTCGCGAACAGCGGCCATCGGCGTTTTCGCACAATAGGTGGCGCGATTTCGTTCATACGTATTGGCGGCACGGTGTTGCACTGCCAGACCAGAGTTTTTCAGGGATATTCAAATTGAAAGTCGCCATGCAGAACCTTGCGAAAAGTTTTTCAGCCATACGTTTGAAGCTAGGCGAATGAATATGAAAGTCAAGCATTGGCGAGGTTCTTCAGGCATTTATGTCCTAACGTGCCCGCCAGAGCTAGTGTTTGGCTAAAGGTGACGCTTCGTCCAGGAAGCTTCACTGCCGAATGAAATCGAGCAAGTCAATCGTCAGTCGCTGCTTCTCGGTCGCAAACAATCCATGCGGTGCGCCTTCATATTCAATCAGGTTGGATTGCGCGATACCTTTTGCTGCCGCGCGACCGGACGCGTCGATGGGCACGGTCTTGTCGCTGCTGCCGTGGATGACCAATGTTGGAACGTTGAACGCCGGAAGATCACCGCGAAAGTCGGTATTCGCAAATGACTTCGCGCATTCAAGCGTGGCTTTCAGGCTGGCTTGCATCGCCACCGTCCACGAGGCCAGCATCAGTTGTTCACTCACCGGATGCGAGATCACACCGACACCGTAGAAATCCTTGAAAAAGGCAGAGAAGAATTTCGCGCGATCCTCCTTGATCCCTTCAGCCATTTTGTCGAATACTGCCCGCTCGGTGCCTCCTGGGTTATCGCTCGTTTGCAACATGAATGGCACCACGGAGGACACCAGAATCGCCTTCACCACTGATTTGCCGGCGTGTCGCGACATGTAGCGCGCCACTTCACCACCGCCCATTGAGAACCCCACGAGTACGGCATTTTCCGCACCGGTCTGCTCAATGACGGCGGCGAGATCGTCGGCCAGCGTGTCGTAGTCGTAACCACTCCACGGCTGCGA
>JANNRY010000496.1:0-23551 GCA_031401935.1 Betaproteobacteria bacterium
CTGAGCTTGTCGAAGGGCTTAGTGAACGAGACGCTTCGACAATCTCAGGGCGAACGGGGTATTTTGGCCAATCAAACAGTACTGGGTTACGTCCTGAAATTTAACTGCCTTCATCATAACGAAGACCGGCACGTGCTACAACTCATATAGATGACCTATTTGACTTTGGCCGCGCCAGTGCATAATATCCAATAGTCTGATTTCAGTTACAGCCGTACAGGCGTTCACGTCGCGGTGGCAATTTTCATACCGGACATAATGAAAGGGTTGGCAATGATTCATTTTGTATTGCATGAAGCGAAAGACACCGTGGCGGTCGCTGTGGTGGAGGGCATCAAGGCGGGCACCGACCTGACGGCCTGGATCATGGATGACGACAAGCAGATTCCGATCAAGGCGCTGCAGGATATTCCGATCGGGCACAAGATCGCCCTCAAGGACATGGCAGTCGGCGACACCATTTTCAAATACGGCACCGACATCGGCCGTGTGGTCGCGCCGATCAAGGCGGGCGAGCACGCCCATGTGCACAACATCAAAACCAAGCGCTGGTAATTTGCCGACGACATTTTGGTTTGGCGTGGCTTTTCATTACCCAACAAATTCATTCAGGACACAACCATGATTTCCAAGAACACCACCTTTTGGGGCTACCGGCGCGAAAACGGCCGCGTGGGCGTGCGTAACCACGTCATCGTGTTGCCGGTTGACGATCTTTCCAACGCCGCTGCGGAAGCCGTTGCCCACAACATCAAAGGCGTGATGGCGATTCCGCACCCGTATGGCCGCCTGCAATTTGGCGCTGATCTCGATCTGCATTTCCGCACATTGATTGGTGCCGGCTGCAATCCAAACGTGGCGGCGGTGGTCGTGATCGGCATCGAGGATGGCTGGACACAAAAAGTGGTCGACGGCATCGCCAAATCCGGCAAGCCCGTGATGGGCTTTGGTATCGAGCAACACGGTGACCACGACACCATTCTGCGGGCATCCAAGGCGGCGCGTGAACTCCTGCAGAATGCTTCAGAAAAACATCGCGAACTTTGCCCCATCAACGAGCTCTGGGTGTCAACCAAGTGCGGTGAATCCGACACCACCTCCGGCTGCGGTGCCAATCCGACCGTAGGCAATGCGTTCGACAAACTATATGAAATCGGCAGCACGCTTGTATTCGGCGAGACGACTGAAATAACTGGTGGCGAGAAAGTCATCGTGAATCGTTGTCGCACACCGAAAGTCGCGGAAGATTTTATGGCGATGTTTAACCGCTATCAGGATGTGGTGAACCGTCACAAAACCAGTGATCTATCCGATTCGCAGCCGACCAAAGGCAACATCCTCGGCGGCCTCACTACCATCGAAGAAAAAGCGATGGGCAATATCCAGAAGATCGGCAAGAAGTGTTTGGTTGACGGCGTGATCGACAAGGCAGAAATTCCGACTGGGCCGGGTTTGTGGTTTATGGATTCTTCATCCGCTGCCGCCGAGATGGTGACGCTGTGCGCGGCATCCGGATTCGCGGTGCATCTCTTTCCGACTGGGCAGGGCAACGTCATCGGCAACGCAATCGTGCCGGTGATCAAAATCTGCGCGAATCCACGCACCGTGCGCACCATGAGCGAGCATATCGACGTCGACTCCTGCGCGTTGCTGCAACGTGAAATGGTGCTCGATCAGGCGGGCGATAAATTGCTCGACATGATGCTGCGCACCGCCAACGGGCGGCTGACAGCAGCGGAAGCGCTGGGGCATCGGGAGTTTGTGTTGACGCGGCTGTATGAGAGTGCATAGCGGCATATAAGCGGCAGTTATTTGTTTTTACGTAGATCGCCATTTGGCGGTGCTTTCAGGGCAATAGTGCCTGTAAACCCGCGCCAAATGGCGATCTAGCCGAATTCCCTCAATCCTGCTTCACCTATAACAATGAAAATACTGATTACGGAATTCATGGACGAGGCCGCAGTCGCCTCGTTGGCATCACAGTTTGAAACGCACCACGACGCGACACTGGTTGATCGCCGCGCTGAGCTTGTCGAAAGGCTTAAGGATGTAGATGCGCTGATCGTGCGCAATCGCACGCAGGTAAACGCGGAAATCCTCGCTGCCGCCCCGAACCTTAAAGTCGTCGGACGCCTCGGCGTCGGGCTCGACAACATCGACATGCCCGCCTGCAAAGCGCGACAAGTTGCGGTCATCCCCGCGACTGGCGCAAATGCACTGGCCGTTGCCGAATATGTGATTGCGTCGGCAATGGTGCTGCTGCGTGGCGCTTATTTTTCGTCTGCCGCCGTTAGCGCCGGTCAGTGGCCACGCGGCCCACTTTCCAATGGTCGCGAGATTGGCGGCAAGGTGTTGGGCATTGTGGGCTTTGGCGATATCGGCAAACTTGTGGCGCGGCTCGCGCAGGGACTCGGCATGCGTGTTGTGGCCACCGACCCGATGATCGCGATCGCGTCGCCGGTGTGGGCAGAAACCGGTGTGAGCTTTCGCACGCTAGATGCATTGCTCGCCGAGAGCGACGTGATTTCTTTGCATATTCCACTGGTTCCTGAAACACGAAATCTGATCAATGCCGCGCGCCTCGCAGCGATGAAAGTAGACGCCGTACTGATCAATTCCGCGCGTGGCGGCATCGTCGATGAGGCAGCGCTTGCTGCTGCGCTGAGATCGAAGAAATTGGGTGGCGCGGCGTTGGATGTGTTTGACGACGAGCCTTTGAAGGCGGGCTCAACGCTGGCAGATTGCCCTAACCTTCTGCTGACACCGCACATCGCGGGCGTGAGTGCTGAGGCCAATATCCGCGTCAGCAGCATGATCGCTGAACGTGTTGCCGCGCATCTTTTATCGTTGCGCTAAACCAACTTTGCAAAAATTTCACTGACAAATTCTGCTATGCCAAAACATGATCTTAAGGCGCTCGCCACATTAGCGACACGGGCGTTGACTGAAGCGGGCGCTTCGCGTGCGATGGCCGACGCCACCGTGCGTGCCTTGATGTACGCCGAAGCGCGCGGATTGCCATCGCACGGCCTGTCGCGGGTATTGCAGTACACCACGCATTTACGCAACGGTCGCGCCAATGGGGCCGCGATTGCGACCGTGAGCAAAGGCAAGGTGGCAGCTTGTCTGGTTGATGCTGACGAGGGTCTTGCTTTCCCTGCTTGTGAACTGGCCATCACTGAAGGTATCGCGCGCGCGCGAACTGCCGGTGCCTGTTTTGTCGGCGTTACCAATAGTCATCACTTTGGTGCCGCCGCGTATCACGTCGAATCCGTGGCAGAAGCAGGGATGGTGGGCTTGGCCTTTAGCAACTCACCCAGCGCCATGCCCGCTTGGGGCGGCAAGCGTGGCATCTTCGGTACCAACCCGATTGCCGCAGCCTTCCCGCGTCAATACGCTTTGCCACTTCTGGTCGATTTGTCGTTGTCAGAAGTGGCGCGCGGCAAACTCATGATCGCGGCCAAAAAAGGTGAATCAATTCCACTTGGCTGGGCGCGTGATAAGGACGGCAATCCCACCACCGACCCCAAAGCCGGCATGGAAGGCACGATGATGCCCGCAGGCGGTGTAAAAGGCGCAATGCTCGCCTTGATCGTTGAATTGCTCTGCTGCGCATTGAGCGGTGCGTCGTTCGGTTTCGAGGCCGACTCTTTTTTTGTTGACGCGGGCAATCGGCCACACCTTGGGCAGGCATTTCTCGTCATCGACCCGGATGCGTTGGCGGGCCGCGACGTATTTTTCGCACGCATCGAGACTTTGGTGGCCGCCATGCTTGCTGAAGAGGGTGTGCGTTTGCCCGGCTATCGCCGCGCAACTATTGCCGAGGGAAGCGAACGCGAAGGCGTAGAAATTCCCGCTGCATTAATCGCCGATCTGGAACGCCTCGCCGGTGCCGCGTAGTCTCGCAGCGAAACCTTATTTCATCATCGCGCCGTAAATCATATTGGGGATAAGCTGCCGATAGTAAGCGCGCAATCCCGGTGCCTGCGCCATCCAGATCACGGCGAGTTTTTCTCTTGGATCGATCCAAAAATTAGTCCCGCCGAGTCCGCTCCAGTCGGCGATGCCGGGCGTGCCAAACGTGCTCGCCTCCCCTAATTCAGTGCGAATGGCAAAGCCAAGCCCGTACCCATAGCCCGGCCTCGGCCCGGGCGCTGCGCTGCTTGGCGGTAGCGTCGCCCGCACGCCTGAAAGGTGATCGGCCAACATGTAGTCGACGGTCTTTGGCGATAGGATCCGCACGCCATCCAGTTCTCCGCCGTTGAGCAGCATTTGCGCAAATCGCAGGTAATCGTCTGCCGTGGAAACCGCGCCGCTGCCGCCAGAAAAGCGCGCGGGCGTCTTTTGGACATCGTTCAATACCACCTTTATCTTCCACACCGGATCAGTTTCAAACGGCTCAGCAATTCGGCTGCGCTTTGCGGGTTCAACCAAGAACGCAGTGTCTTTCATTCCGAGCGGGCGAAAAATACGTTCCGCGAGAAGCGCATCAAGCGCCTGCCCCGACACCCGTTCGAGCACGACACCCAAAACATCTGTCGCAATGCTGTATTCCCATTTGCTGCCGGGCTGCGATTGCAGGGGTAACTTCGATAGTTTTTCAATCCATTCCGCGCTCGCAAGCTCAACGCCATCAAGCCGGTTTTTTTTGTACTCATCCTTCACCAGCGATTTGCCCTCAAAGCCATACGTCAATCCAGCAGTGTGACGCAGCAAATCGTGAATCGTCATCTCGCGCGTCGCCGCGACAACATCCAGAATTTTTTTGCCGCTCGCGTCAGACCGCTCAATACCAACTTTCAGATTTGCCAACTCCGGTAAGTATTTGGACACCGGATCGGCGAGAAATATTTTTCCCTCCTCAACCAACATCATGGCGGCGACCGAGACGATGGGCTTGGTCATTGAGTAGAGTCTGAAAATCGAATCACGCCGCATGACTGCTGCTGTTTTCGGATCCTGAAAACCAATGGCTTCCGCGTGGACGAGATTGCCGTTGCGGCCCACCAAAATGACGGCACCAGGTAGGCGAGCATCGCTTACGTCCTTGTTGATTTTGGCGCTGAGTGCTTTCAGACGTGGCGCTAAAAAGCCTTGGTTATAGATGGTTGGAACTGTGCTGTTGTCTGCTGCGGCGAGCAGCGTTGCACAACTCGCGCCGAGCGCAACTATTAATTTTTTGGCAAAACCACCTAAGTTCATTTGACGTTCCGTGCGCGCAATTGGATAGGCCGATTATGCGGTGAAAGCCCTTAAAATGCAGACATGTCCATGGCCTTGCTGCTCATTCCCGATTTCGCGCTTATTCTTTTCGGGTTTTTTCTCAATCGCATTACCGATTGGGGCCGCGGCTTCTGGGGCGGGTTGGAAAAGCTGATTTATTTCGTGTTGTTTCCGGCGCTGTTGTTTAATTCCATCGCCAGAACAAGTATTGATTTCGTCGCGGCAGCACCTGCGCTAAAAACGGCGGTGGTCACGGTTCTCGTCGGCATTTTTCTTGCATGGCTGGCCAAGCCGCTGTTCAAGCCCGCAGAGAAATCCTTCGCGTCCGGCTTTCAAACGGCGTTCCGTTTTAATTCCTACGTCGGTCTGGCAATCGCCGGGCGGCTACATGGTGAAGCTGGAATCGCGGCGTTCGGCATCATCATCGGCCTCGTCGTGCCGATGTGTAATATCGCATCGGTGTGGGCGCTGGCAAAGCACAGCGAAGCGAGCCTGTGGAAAGAGCTGATACAAAATCCGCTGATACTTGCCACGGTCGGCGGCGTGCTTTATTCGGTTTCGGGTTTGCCCATGCCGGAAGTGGCGCAAATGCTGATCTCGCGCATGGGTGCGGCATCGCTCGCCTGCGGGTTGCTGTGCGTGGGCGCGGCGCTGGAATTGAAAAATGTGGGCAAGAATGCCGGACTCATCAGTTATTTCACGGCGGTGAAACTGATTGCCTTGCCGGTCGTGACGATTTTAACGGCGCACGCGCTCGGCGTTACCGGGGTATTTTTTGACATGGTGGTGTTGTTTTCTGCACTTCCGACAGCCACTTCGGCGTACGTGCTGGCGGTGCGCATGGGCGGCGATGGCCCCTTGGTTTCTCAAGGCATTACGATTAGCACGCTCCTGGGAATGTTGGCAATACCGCTGTGGTTAAATGCGAGTAGATTCATTTAGCGCCATTTTCAGTATGAGGAGATTTTGATATGAAGCTCGACGACGAACGCGAAAGTAGTAATTTTGAAGATCGGCGCGGATCTGGCGGCGGAATGGGACGCGCGGGCGGCATTGGCATCGGGACGGTTGTCATCGCGTTGGTGGCGAGTTATTTCCTCGGTATCGATCCTTCGACTTTATTGAATGTTGCCCAGCAGGTGCAGGGTCCAGCGACGCAGGGACCATCAACACCGATCGATCCCGCGAAAGATCCCGACGCCGCATTGAAAACTGAGATGCGCAAAGTGCTCGCCAAGACTGAAGACACATGGGCGCAGTTGTTCTCTCAAATGGGCAAACAATACCAGCCGCCGAAATTGGTTGCCTTCAGTGGCAGAACAGGCACCGCGTGCGGCGCAGGCGAAGCCGCGATGGGTCCATTCTATTGCCCGGGAGACCGCGCGGTTTATCTGGATATGGCGTTTTTTCGCGAGATGGAACAGCGCTTTCGTGCCGGTGGCGATTTCGCGCGCGCATACGTGATCGCGCATGAGATCGGCCATCACGTACAAAACCTGACGGGCATTACCGACAAGACAGATTCGATGCGTCAGCGCTTATCCGAAAAGGAATTCAATAAAATTTCGGTCCGGGTTGAATTACAGGCCGATTGTTTTGCCGGTGCGTGGGCACATCATGCGAACAAGGCGAAGCCGTTTCTTGATCCGGGCGATGTCGATGAAGCACTGAAGGCGGCGAATGCCATCGGCGACGACATGTTGCAAAAACAATCGCGCGGCGTAGTGGTACCGGATTCATTCACACACGGCAGTTCGGCACAACGCACACGCTGGTTCAAGACGGGATTCGAAACCGGCAGTTTGAAGGCTTGCGATACGTTTGCCTCGCGCGACATATAACGCGCAAATGCAAAATAAAAAAAACGGCACGCCAAAGCGTGCCGTTTTTGTTTGCAGCCAGCGAAACTTATTCGCCTTTGGTCTGCGTCGAAACGTAATCGAGCTTCTCTTTGATCCGTGCCGATTTGCCGGAACGATCACGCAAATAGTAAAGCTTGGCGCGGCGCACATCACCACGGCGCTTTACTTCGATCGATGCGATGGTAGGTGCATACGATTGAAACGTACGCTCCACGCCTTCGCCCGACGAAATTTTACGGACAATAAACGATGAATTAAGGCCGCGGTTGCGCTTGGCAATCACGACGCCCTCAAAAGCCTGCACGCGTTTGCGCTCGCCTTCGATCACGTTTACGTTCACGATCACCGTATCGCCTGGCGCGAATTCGGGAATCGTTTTGTTCAAACGGGCCATCTCTTCTTTTTCCAGCGTTTCAATCAGATTCATTTTGCTTCCTTTCATGTTTGCGGCTGAAGGATTTTCTTCACGCCTGTCGCATAGAGCAACCGATAGTTGGTGTGCGCGTTTTTTGACTACTTTTTACTGCCTTCCTGCTTCTTCTGCTCCTGCCTGATCTCGTCAAGCAGTTTCAAATCCTGTTTGCCCCATGATTTGCCATCCAGCAAATCGGCGCGTCGTTCAGCGGTGCGCTTCAACGCTTGTTTGCGTCGCCACGCGCCAATTTTCGCGTGGTCACCGCTCATCAATATCGGTGGTACCGCTACCCCATTCCAAACTTCCGGCCGCGTGTAGTGCGGGTGATCCAGCAATCCATCACGCGTCGGCGAAAACGAATCCTCCACCGCCGATTGGCCGTCGCCCAGCACGCCAGGCAACAACCTCACTATCGCATCGATAACCACCATTGCGGCCAGTTCGCCACCCGACAGCACGTAATCACCAATCGACACCTCCAAATCCACCCGCGCCTGAATCAGCCGCTCGTCGATGCCTTCGTACCGGCCACACAAAAATACCAGCCCATCATTGCCTGCCAATTCACGGATGCCCGCATCCGTTATCGGCCTGGCTTGTGGTGTCACGTAAACCACTTTGGGTCTCAAGACACCGTCGGCCACTTGCTTCTCTATTGCGGCATCCAGCGCCGCGTTCAACGGCTCCGCCATCATCACCATCCCGGGGCCGCCACCGTAAGGCCGGTCGTCGATGGTTTTGTATGCGTTTACGGCAAAGTCACGTGGATTCCAGCATTCAAGTTGCCACGCTTTTTCATCCAGCCCGCGACGCGTTACGCCAAAATCTGCAATCGCGTCGAACATCTCCGGAAACAATGTGATGACGCTGTATTTCTTCGTCACCCGTTGCGTCACTGAAAATCTCGCGTCCAATTGACCGTGATCAGTTTTGCTTCACGATCCACCTTCAAAATCACTTCGTCCACGTAAGGGATCAGTATTTCCTCCGTCCCCAGCTTCACGACCAGCACATCGTTGGCACCGGTCTCCAGCAGTGTTTCAACCTTGCCGAACTTTTCGCCTGCCGTGTTCACGACATCGCAGCCGATCAAATCAAACCAAAACACTTCACCATCAGCCGCATCTTCGAGTGCATCGCGGGGAATGCCGATGTCACGTTTCGCAAGATTTTCTGCGGCGGTCCGGTCATCGCAGCCTTTAAGCTTGGCTACGACACCTTTGACATTCACCGCAAAATCTTCCAGTTCGAACTCTTCCCAACCTTTGCTACTCCGCAAAAGCCAGGATGCATACGCATCGAGGCTATCGGGGGACTGGGTAAAGGTGTGCAGTTTGAGCCAACCCTTAATGCCGAACGCACCAGCGACTCGCGCCATGACGACGACGTCTTCCATTTTCTCGAATTAACTTTGGGCAGTTCTATTTAGCGGCAAACGCCGCGCAGAACTAAACTGCCGCGACGATTGTCTTGCCGTGCTTACGGACCAGACGCATCACGGTATCGGACGCCTGCGCGCCTTTACCCTGCCAATACGTCAGGCGATCCATCGAAATACGGACAGCTTCTTCGCCCTCTTTGGCCAGTGGGTTGTAAAAACCCACGCGCTCGACGAAGCGACCATCACGCGGATTGCGTGAGTCAGCAACGACGATATTGTAGAAAGGGCGATTTTTCGCGCCACCGCGCGACAAGCGAATAACTACCATTTTGTATCTCCTGTTTGGCTATGAGCCGGGTTTGACCCAAAGCCGGTTTAACAATCCGTTGATAACGGATAACGGGCCGGTTGAAAACCGGTAACTGTTCCCTGCATAGGCAGGAAAGCCTTGAATTATAAGCGAAAAGCGATTACTGGTGCAAGGCGAACATGCTTTGAAGCTGCTCGTAGGGCATTCGCAAAGGAGTTTGAAACTCTAGCATTGGCGCGGGTTTTCCGCGTATTTATTCCTGAAATGCACGTAGATGCTAGGGTTTCAATAAAAATCGAAGGCTCTCTGCAATGGCCACGGAAATTGTCATTCACCTGATTCTAAACTGCCCGAAACTCCTGATACGCTCACCGCATAAGACACAGCGCTCACAACCGAAAACATGCTCAGCTATCGCCACGCCTTCCACGCCGGTAACCACGCCGACGTTCTAAAACACTTTCTGCTGGTTGAATTGATTCGTTACTTCAGCGAAAAGGCAACGCCGTTTTGGGTCGTGGACACGCATGCGGGTGCGGGGTTATACGCACTCGACATTGGCTATGCGACAAAACTTTCCGAGCACGTCGATGGTATCGGTCGGCTTTGGACCCGAAAAGATTTGCCTGCTCCATTGGGTGGATACGTCGATCTCGTGCGCGAACTCAATCCTGACGGCAAATTGCGTGCGTATCCCGGCTCACCGTGGATTGCGCAAAGTCTCCTGCGTCCGCAAGATCGCTTGCGCCTGTTCGAACTGCACAGCAGCGACAGCGCGCTGCTCCAGGATAACTTTCGTGCATTGGGTGCATCTGCGCAGCGCCGCACTATCATTGCGCCTACCGACGGCTATGCTGGCCTCAAAGCCGTATTGCCGCCGCTGCCGCGTCGCGGCCTGACGCTGATCGATCCATCGTTTGAAGATAAAGCGGACTACAGCAATGTGGTGCTCGCACTAAAAGATGCGCTGAGCCGTTTTGCCACCGGCACTTACATACTCTGGTATCCGCAGCTCTCGCGAGCCGATAGTCAACGTCTGCCAACCATGCTAAAGACCCTGCCCGCAAAAAACTGGTTGCACGTTGCGCTCTCGGTCAACGCGCCTGCTGAAGATGGATTCGGCATGCGCGGCAGTGGGCTTTTTATTCTCAATCCGCCGTGGACGCTCCACAAAACATTGCTGGAAGTGATGCCGTATCTGGTGACGGTGCTGGGGCGGGACTCTGGGGCGGGATTTGTGTTGGAGCAGCGGGAGAATTAGCGTTGGTGTCAGTCGCTGACTGCGGCCAGTCGCACTATCTCCTTCATGGCGTGCCTTACTTTGTAAGCCATCGTGATATAGTGCGTTCCTCGCAAAGCAGAAAGAAATAGTGATGATAACGACAACAGTTTCATCTAAAGGCCAAATGGTTCTACCCGTAGGCATTCGCAAGCGACTCGGACTGATTGCAGGTGCGCAGCTTGAAATCATCGAGGAAGCGGACGGCGTGCGGCTGGTCGTTGCGCGCCCGGTGATGTCAGTTGATATTGCGGCTTGTGCGGGCATGGTGACTGCCACCTCAACGGGCAAGCCGCGCAGCTTGTCCGATTTCGATCCGGCATCAATTCTCAATAAGAAGAACGTGACTACGAAAACGCGCAAGAAAAAATGAACGCGGTCGATACCAACGTGTTGGCACGTTTTTTTATCAATGATGTGGACGATCCTGAGACGGCAAAGCAACGACCGGCTGCCATCGCCGCGTTGACCGGTAAGGTCTACGTGACGATGTCTGTCGTCCTGGAGTTTGAGTGGGTGATGCGCGGCTGTTATGCACTTTCGCGCAGAGAAATTCAACGTGTGTTTGAGGCACTGTGTGGCTTGCAAAATGTGCAGATCGAAAACCGTAGCAGTGTTCTGGTTGCATTGAATGCTTATCAACGTGGCATGGACTTTGCCGATGCGCTACACCTTGCGCGTGCAGATTCTTGCAGCGTTTTTTGAGCTTTGACCGGCAATTCAGACGGCGTGCGAGCGCGGCAGGTTTGTCGCCGGTGGTTGAAATACCCAAGGCCTGACACTACTGGATTACTTTAGCTTGCCTACCAATTCAATATGAATGCAGAACCCGGTTCGGCAACTCTGCATCATTGCGCGACTAATTACAAACTCCCGTGTTTCGTTGCCGCTGAATCGTCCGTCGGAATTGAATTCGTCAACATGGGATAACGTCCGCGTTCCAACGCACTAATTTCAACGCGATATCATCCTGAGGGGCACACCAATGCTGTGTTACCAAACAATTGATACCGCACTCGATGAATAATTCACGGCAGTTTGCCGGCCTTCACCATCCGGTCAAAGAGTGTATTCAGAGAGAGCCATGAGACGAGGTCGTCAAATGTCTCGGTTCGAATGCCGCTTGAAAATACTTTATCGCCATTTTGATTATTGGTTTCATCGGGTGAGTTCATAGCGTTATTCTTGCCCAGCGAAAACAGTACCGCTGGCGCCTTGTCCGTAAGTGTCGTTACAGTGACGCCGCAGTTAGCCGTTGGCGGCGCACCGGCAAGGCCTGCGCTGCATACGTACAAATGTAGTGCCGCTGCGGTTGACGTCATTGTGGCCGTCTTGATGCCATCCGGCGCAGTGAGTACATAGATATTTGCGGGATTCTGATAATCACTGACCGCATAACGTACACCACGCAAGGCGGAGCCATCTGCCCATGCATCTTGAGCGTAGCCGGCTGCGTCCACAGGCGAAATCCCAAGGGTTACCGCCGGTAGAAAGCCAATCGCATTGGCACATCGTCCGTGTATCTGCACCGATGCAAGCGCTGCGCCGCAAGCACCGCTCGCATTAGTACAAAAGCTTTCCCGTCCGGCGCTTATGGCGGTTGCGGGACATGGCAATCTACCGTTTGCCGCCGCAAAACCATACAGCGCATCTCTCGTTGTATCCAGTAGTTTTTGGGTTTCTTCGTTGCGTCGCTGCTCTATTTGAGTCACTAGTGGCACTGCCACCATCGTGAGCAAAAGCGTGATGATGACAAGCACGACAGCAATTTCGATAAGCGAAAAACCGTGCATGCAATGCGGTAGCCGGTTAGCGGGGGATGGTGAGAACTGTGTCGGCATAAATACTAGTTTGGGGGGCATTTGTATCGGCGAACACCCGCGTCGCGTTGCCGGTGCTGTTAGGGGCTTCCAGAAAATCAGCAATTGTCGGTGTAGCTGAATAGCGATTCTGAGTGTTGATCATTTTGCCTGACGATACCACGATCGCGTTGAGTCCGGTGCGTACGCCAGCGGAGAAGCAATTCGCTGTGCAAGCATGTCCACCAACGGCAGGTGAAGCATCAGGGGAAATCGATGCATAGATAAACTCATTCCATTTATGGTCCGCGTACCAAGTTGGCAATTGGGGATATACGCGAATATTGGAGACTGTGACGATACCCAAACCGCCAGTGGACGCGGAGCCTGTTTGGAGTATTGACGTGAGGTCGAAGGGTGCAGGTCCAGGTGCTGTAGGCGTCCAAGTGTCGACTGCGGACAATAATCCTATCCCGGGCATGCTTGAGTTGGTCGTTAAGCTGCGACGCACGAAACTTGTCCCATCTACGGAGAACGCCGCAGTAGGACTCGCTGGCAGATCGATGACCGTTAGGGTCACAGTACGTGTCTGAAGACCAGTGTACGTGCCATAGTAAGAATAAGCGCCGGAATTGGGAGGATTTGGTCTTCGCCACACGTCATACGTTACCGGTTGCGTTTGCGTGTATGGATAGGCATCGCAGTTGAGTGTATTCATATTCGAGTACGAACATTGAACGCTGGGCGTGCCAACAGCCGATGTCTTGAGCGCCGCGAACTGGCCCGCAGTCACCGTCCTTGCAATCGCTGTATTGCTCGGCGACGTGCGTAACCGGCATCGATAAGTATTGCCAAAACAGAAAAATCCCGGTGAAGAAGTACCCGCTGGCAGGACAGTGTCGTCCGAAGCTGCTGTGCCAATCACCCAAGTCACCTCCGTCTTGAATTTCTGCGAGATGTTGTGAAATGGTACTAAGCCAGAGACGGTTCCCGTTGCCGCAATAAAGCCATCAGCAACGGAACTTGGATTGCCAATCGGCGCGAGCCACGGATATCGCCCATAAGTGGTTTCGTACCTCACTAACGATTCGCTCACCTGCTGTGCAACCCGGTTTTCCGTACGAGCCATCAGTTCGTCTATCGTGACATAGAGCAGCCGGTCATTGAACCCGCTGACCGTGTCCGCCATGACGAATTCGTTGCTTAGCGCCGCGTTGTCGTAAGTGGTGCACCGTTGCCCTACGGGTAACGCGCCCCAGCCCGCAGGTACGGGGATCGTATCTAGGTAGTCTGCTGGTTGAGGTCGCGGTGTGCCCGCGCGCGTCTGAGTGCGACCAAGAGTACTGATTGGAAGCCCCGGGAGGATGAGTACATACGCTACGCGGTCGCTGAGCAATCGACCGGTTTGGTCACACACTTTGAGCCATGGATATGGCGGTGCGACGTTACTTGGACACCCGAACGCGACTGGCGCGGCGGCAACCGTAGTAGGGTTGAGATATGTGAGGCACAGAGTGCTAGA
Source organism: Betaproteobacteria bacterium (assembly GCA_031401935.1). GTDB lineage: Bacteria > Pseudomonadota > Gammaproteobacteria > Burkholderiales > Usitatibacteraceae > UKL13-2. The sequence goes on from JANNRY010000496.1 coordinate 13,792, forward strand.
AGCGATATTCGCGCTTACGGCATACCAGGGAATGATGCCGGTTAAATCGCTTTCATCCGCGCCGTCCGAGGAAATTCCAAGGGTCTTCCACGGAAGTTTCCCAACGCAACGCAGGTTGATGTTGTCGCCCGTCAGGGCTGGTAAGCCGTTGGCAGCGGTGCCATCAAGACAGCTGGCGAAGTTTGCAACGCCGTTGTAGTTACCGTCCTGTAACGTATCTGGCGCGGGAAGTTGCCCTGGTCGTCCGGTGCCGTCCACGATATTGCCAACTGCGTAGCCAAAAAGCGCATCCTTGGCGAAGAGCAGCCGCTGATCGGCAGTCGCGCCCTCTCCAATCCTGCGCTCGGCAGACCCACCACCGACGAGGCCGGTCAAGAATGCAGCTGCGCCAATTGTCAACAAAGTCAGTACGATCAGCAGTAATACAAACCCGCCACTTTTTACGGATCGATTGTTCCCAGTGCGATACGCTTTTGTGTACATATGCCCGCTAGGGTAACAATCGAGGCTTCGCGCTTTTCTTGGTGCCAGATTTCTTAACGCGAGGTTTTGCTACTTTCTTTGCGCGCGCAGCAGGCTTTACAGTAGGCACAGCCGTCTCAACGTTAGTCGATTTCAAATACCCAGCCGGACCACCCACGTCTGTCGGCATTAAACCCGCCGTGCTCCCATTCTTCGCATTCCAGCGTGGCACGCCGTCTACCCACACCGCTGTATTGCCATCGCTGCGTTTAACAAATCCATTGAGCATTGATACCGGTGGTTCTATTAGTTGGCCGTCGTCGTTTGAAACCAATCCGCGTTTTCGCGCATTGTCCATTCGCTGGCGTTGTTCGGCGGAAAAAAATAATCTGCCTTCAAGTCCTTTGGCGGTATCTGACTTTGCATCTGGCACCGCAATTTCAGACTTTTGCATGGTTGGCGGTAGCGGGGCGGACGCGGCAGGGGTTTGGCTCGCGCCTATCATGGGCACGCAAAGCGCGATGGCGAAACAAGCAAGCGCAAGGCTGACTTTTAAGCGCATCATTGCGGCCTCCCAATTGGCTTAGGCGAAGAAACCGGGGGTGCTGGGCCTTTGCTTTGCAGCGTGATCCACTCGAGCGAACATTCCGCTTCCAGCGACATCGCCGGACTGATGATGGCGGCGGGTCGGTTCGGCCGCGCTGTCGTGTTACGGGCGGGTTGCGCAATGACGTCTTCATCGTCTGGCGCGATGTTGGATGCAGCGGCCGCGGCCACCGGGGCTGCAATGAGCTTCACGGCGCATCGATCAAGCGGAAAAAATCCACGTTGCAAGCGCGGGAATTCATCCAGAAAAGCGACGAGATCGGCGTCGTGAAAAGCACGGATTTTCAATTTAACGCGGCTTGCCAATAAATTTACCCCTGGGTATGTCGCGCCGGCATTCAAACGCAATGGCCGCTGCGGTGCAACTTCGTAGCCTAGCGACACAAGCCGATGGCGTTTTTTGAGTGCAGCGAGTGCTTCGATAAGATCGAACCGCTCCTCTGGCAGAAACGCGCCGCGCGCAACAATTGCTTTATATGTATCTTCCGAGCCGCGCAAGTCGTCGCGGTCGCGCTGCGCAGTTGATAGTCGTGCGCGAAGCTCCTGCAGCGACCGTTGGCTTTGCTGGTCATTCTTCTTTTCACTTTGCCAATAAAAGTAACTGCCAACGACAAGGAATGCTGCAACGCCTATCCCCGCCAACAACACAATGTAGGCAAACTTCAGCGCACTAAATCCGGCGCGGGTAAATATCATTTTCTGGGCGCCTTCATAGTGCGCACCAGTTTTAGTACAAAGCGCGCATCCGCTCGCGTTACCGGCTGCGCGTTGTCGATGGCAGTGATCGCGGCTTTCGTGCCGACGTCTAGCGGCTCTGTAAGTGTGGTTGCCATCACGCCGGGTATCTGATTAATCCGCGCAACGAATAGGTTGATGTCGTTAGTCGCTTTCCGGTAGTCGCCATCAAAGGGGCTGACCGCTGCTTCCACAATCAGTGTCTGGAACTTGGCATCAGACAAAGGCGGATCCAGCTCGTTCACGGGCTGGCTTGCTTGCGGTGGTGGAGCTGGTACGTTTGGCGCGGCACCGCCTGCGATGGCATTGCCTGCCTTGCTTGCGGATTGCAGAGCACTTGCCCCCACAGCCGTGGAGGCGGTGAATGCCGGCGTAACGTTGACATCAGCGGCAGGCACCCACACGAGCTGCAGGAGTTGGATATTGGGAAACTCCGCGAATGCTTGCGAATATTCGCGCACAAAATCGCCGGGGGCCGCCGTTGCGGGCCGCATGTATTGATTAAAAAAACCGCTGGCGTCGCGCACCGTTTCGGAGGCGGCGGTTTGTTTGCTGATTTCGTTGACGACCGTCCGATATTCGGACTGTAGTGGCTTTGTCATATCGGTACGACGGTCTATTTCGTTCGAAATTCTACTAGCTTGGTAGAGATTGAAGGCGGCGCCTGCCGACCCAGCGAGCAGGATGCCAGCGGTCAATGCGAACAAGCCAAAGCGCGCTCGTTTGAACAAGCCAAATCGCCGTTGTTCAGGCGTTGCAAAATGATTCTCGATGCGACTCTGTGCGTAAAGATGTACCAGCAATTCCTCAGCGTGCGACGACACTGGCGCAGGCTTAAGTTTGAGTTTTGCGGCAACCTCATCAATATCCAGAAAGCGATACTGGATCAATGGATAGGTACGAATCGCGTCGGTCACCATTTGCCGATCACGCGCATGCACCAGTATCGAGACTTCCAGCGTTTCGCCGCTGGCAAAAAAACGCAGGCTATCCAGATACTGCCAGGTCCGGCTGGTCTCGGCGGCGATCAACTGCCCAACCGGTTGACCGTCGTCGAAAATAATCGGGGTGAGACGGCTGAATTTGATTAGCTTGTTCTGGAAATAGGTTTGGCGTAATCCAAAATCCGGCACGATGGTGACGAGTAGCGTGTGCTTGAAGAAGGCGTTAAGTGCCTGTAGCAACCGCCCAGAGAGAACCGCTGACGAGTAAATGCCCTCCAGCGGCACATTTGCACTTTCGAGAGTTGCAAGCAAAGGCTTCAGCAATTCCGGATTGGTGACCGCGTGATAGAGCACTTTGTCATCGCGGCGCCCTTCTGGTTCACGCCCCTGAATAATGCCGTGACGAAATGGACTCGCGCGGTAAAGCTGTGCCAGCTTTCGTCCCATTACCGCATCCTGATCATTGCCGCGCAGATGTGGGACAGTGTCTAGTCGAAAATCTTCCTCGATAAGATCGGTGATGACGTACGTCGAGATTTCCCGATGTTTAGCGATGTACTGAGTGAATGCAGCCGACGCAAGCTCGGCTGACCCGAAGACGTCTCGCTCAACTATCGCGCCGCCCTTCCAGACTAAGGCAACTAGCTTATCGTTCGTCAGATAGAGGAATTGTTTTGCCACGGCTGTCTGCTAAAACTTGATCTTGCTGATGACGTCGTACATCGGCAGAAAAATCGTCACAAGAATGCCGATCATCACGCCACCGAGCACCACCGTGAGCAACGGCTGGATCATCTCCTGCAACTTGCCCATCGTTTCTTTGACTTCGCGATTGTAGAAATAGCTGACATTCAACAGCGCCGTGTCCAGTGCGCCGGTGGTCTCGCCTACTTTCAGCATGCGCAATACCAATGGCGGGAAAAGCCGAACGTTCTGGAAAGCCTGCGTAATGCCGGTGCCGTCGTTGATTTCCCGGCCAATACGCACCAAGCCTTCTTCGATGACGCGGTTGCCGACAATTTTCTCAGAGACGTGAATGCAGTCAAGCACGGCGAGCCCGGACTGATACATCAGTGCAAAGTAGGTGGAGAACCGAGCCAAAATAATCTTGTTCAACACCGGCCCCATGATCGGCAGTTTCAACATGAGTCCATCAACCCGATACTTGGCGTTATCGTTGGTTTTGACAATGACTATCAGCGCCACGATGGCGACGATGGGCCCACCGATAAACAGATACCAGTATTGTTTCATCACCGCAGAAATCGCAATCAGCGCCATCGTCGATGCTGGAGGATTTGGGGTGAGGGCCTTCATTGTCACGCCAAGTTGCGGCACCAGAAACACCATCAATAAAAATACGACACCAAATATCACGGTGCCTGCAAAGATCGGATACATCATTGCTTTCTTTACCTGCGCGGCAAGTTCATCCTGCCACTTGAGGTTCTCAGCGAGCTTCGACAATACCTCCGGTAATTGTCCGGCCTGTTCACCGGTACGGATTAGCGCAATGAAAACCTGATCGAACGCCTGTGGATGACTGGCCATCGCGTCCGATAGCTTCAACCCACCCTCGATGTCCTCAAGAATGCCACCGATGATCTGCTTGAAGCCGGGGTTATCCACGGTGTCGCGCAAGTCAGCCAGTGCCTCGATAATTGGCACACCCGCGCGCATTAATTGGTCGAGGTGAAAACAAAACGTGATTAACTCTTTGCGCGTTACTTTGCTAGAGCGCATTAACGCAGATTTTTTGATTGACTCGAAGGTGATCAAGTCAAGCCCTAAGCGCCGCAATCGCAACTCAAGGTCTACAGAATTGGTCGCATCAATGTTGCCTGACATGATCTGTCCGGCTTCGTCGATGGCGCGATACGAAAATGAGGCCATGGCGTTTTGCCTATGCTACCCGGTCGGTTAAATCGACGATTCGGGAGATTTCATCGAGACTTGTTTGCCCATCGATGACCCGCGAAACCGCGTCTTCGGCCAGTGTGCGAAAACCAGTCTTGCGTGCGGCTTCGCGAAGTTCCCGGCCCGTTGCGCGACGCGCGATTAGCTCGTCCATTTCACCGTCCATCTTGAACAGTTCCATAATTGCAACACGGCCTTTGTAACCCGTGTTGTCGCAATGATCGCAGCCGACCGAACGAAATATTTCGCCCTTCCACTCGGCATCGACGCCAAGAACGCGGCGTGTCATCGGGTCATCCGGGTGATAGGGCTCTTTGCAGCGCTCGCACAAACGACGCATCAGGCGCTGCGCAACCACACCGATAATGTTGCCGGCCATGATGTCCGGTAGTACGCCCAAATCTTGCAGTCGCGGTATCGCACCTATTGCTGAGTTGGTGTGCAGGGTTGAATAAACCTGATGCCCTGTCATTGCAGCGCGAAACGCCATCTCGGCGGTTTCCTGATCACGTATCTCGCCAACCAGAATCACGTCCGGATCCTGGCGCATCATCGAGCGGATGCCGGTTGCAAAATCGAGCTTCGCACCCTCGTTTACTGAGGTTTGCCGAATCATCGCCATTGGATATTCCACTGGGTCTTCCAGCGTCATGATGTTGACGCCCTCAGTGTTGACGTGATTCAGGATCGAGTAGAGCGTGGTAGTTTTGCCAGAGCCTGTTGGACCAGTGACGAGGATGATGCCCTCAGGGCGCGCGATCATGAGGCGCAGCATTTTAAGTTCGTTCTCTTGCAGGCCCAAATCTTCCAGCGCAACGATGCCTTTTTGCCGGTCGAGAATACGCAGCACCACGTTTTCGCCGTGCGTCGTGGGTTGTGCTGACACACGAAAATCGATTGAGCGCCCCGACAGCGTTAGTGATATGCGGCCATCTTGTGGTGCCCTTGATTCGGCGATGTTCATGCCGCTGATCACCTTCAATCGAACTACCATCGCCGACCAGTAATTCTTATGTAGTGAGCGAATCTGTCGCAGTACACCGTCGATGCGATAACGGATGCGCAGGAAACCCTGCTCTGGCTCGAAGTGGATATCGGAAGCACCTCGCTTAACACCATCGCTAAGCAACGCATCCACGAGCCGCACTACTGGCTGGCTGTATTCCTCAAAATCGGTGGTGATGCTCTGATAGTCGATCTCGCCCGTCTCGATTTCATTCAAGATTCCGTCGATCGACAACTCAAATCCGTAATGCTGCTCAATGCCGATGGAAATATCGGATTCGCGCGCAAGCACTTGTTCGATACGAACATCATCCTTGATCAGCGCCCGAATCTGGTCAAGTGCCACCACGTTGGACGGATCTGCCACTGCAAGCAGGAGTTTGCGTGTCTGCGCGTCGTAGTCGACTGGCAATACCTGATATCGGCGCGCCACGTCTTTGGGCACCATCGACAATGCCGCGTGGTCGATAATCGTGTTCGACAGATCAATCGCGACTTGGCCAAGACTTTCAGACAGGGTGTCGCGGATCGTTGCTTCCGTGACGAAGCCCAACCTAACGAGAATTTTTCCTAGCGGCGTCTTGAATTTGCGCTGCTCCGTCAGCGCAATATTTAACTGATCCTGCGAAATGACGCCGCGCCCAAGCAATGTTTGCCCGAGTGGGAGCTGCGTAATCGGCGGGGTCATTTGATTCATGCGTTTCGCGTTTGGTATGTCATTGAGCTGCTTGTCTAAACTTCATCGAATTGCTGTCCGATTGTATCAAGCCGATCTGTTTTTATGTCGCAATTGGTCTGGAAGTTGCGCTTTGCGGAGCATACCCAAGCCTAGCCAACGTCAATTATTGCGTCCAGTCTCACCGCTGAGCTCGCTGATACGCTTGGCGATTGTGTTGCGGTCAAATTGCCCGCCCCCTTTTGTCATCGCGACGCCTTCCGCTTTTCGGTAGTAGTCGAGTGCAAGTTTTGGTTGGCGCAACTGATCGAGGCTCACCGCGAGGTTGAATAAATAGTCCGGGTTTCCTGACTCAATACGAAAGGCTTCGAAATAGGCTTGCTGCGCCTCGGTCCAGCGCTCTTGACTGGCAAAAATATTCCCTAACGCGAATTGAAGCGGGGCGGCATCCGGGTTGCGACCGATCAGTGTTCTAAGTTCAATTTCCAAAGCGGCCGAGGGCGCGCCTTCGTTTAGCGCGACCAGTCCCATTGTCGCCAGACCATTGCGTGGGTCAAGTGCTAAAACCTGTCGATAATGCTGGATTGCGGCTGACCTGTCACCACCGCGCGCCGCCGCTGTGGCCAAGCCTAGTTGGGCATCGACGTTTAGTGGCTCAGCCAGTACCAGCTTGGCATAGAGTGTCCGCGCGCCGGCGAAATCGCCACTTACAAGCGACCGGTAAGCACTCGCCAGATCGGGGTTGAGCCGTGGTTGCTCGGATGAGCGCGCCAGCCTCAATCCGGTTGGCGCTTCTTTTGCGACCGGCGCGTCTCTCAGCTTGTTTGCGAGTGACTCACGCGCTGTGAGCGCGCGCTCACCTGCCAATTTGGGCAGAGCTGGCATTTTCGGCGCGGGTAATTCCGCAGCAGGGGGCGGCAACAGCGGCGGCAATGGGGCTTCTTCGACCTTCACTGCAATCTGTTCACCCGTCGGCGCTGTTTTGACCCCCGGCTGGCCCGTATTGGGTGCCGCTTTTGGTAAAACAGCAGGTGGAGGTGGCGGTAAGCGCGCCACCGTTGGGGTGACACGTTTGATTTCGTTCCACACGTACCAACCACCCGCGCCGCCAACGACGAGAGCAATTCCCACGAAAGGCACTATCCATTTGAGTTTGCCTTTCGGTTCACTTGGCAAATCGGGGCTAGCCTGCTTTGCCGCAAACACGTTGCGTGCCATCTGTCTGGGCGTCAGTTCCTTCGGCGCGTTTGAAGCGGCGTTATTGGCTGTGCGTGCTGTTGCAGAAATCAACAGTGGTGCTGGCTCTGGGGCAATTTCTTCAATGGTGACTGCATCTGGCATCGCTTCTAGCGCCAGACCACTATGAGCTGTAGTGGCGGGCACTATTGTGTTCACTTCGTTAGTGGGCCGTTTTTCGGGTTTAGCGATGGTGGCCGGATCTTCAAGTGCGAGTTCAGGCACGGGCGGCGCCATTGTCGGCTCAACGCGCGTCGTTTTGCGTGACGTCGCCGTGTCATCCGGCGGTAAGGCGTTGGTGTCGGCCTCTTTCGCGCGCCTTGCTTCTTCTGCGCGTCGCAGCGCATCGAGAAGCAGGCTCATGGTGCCTTCCTTGGCTCGCTTTCTGGAACGCTTGCGTTGGGCTGGATTGACGACCCTGAATTGGGATCGAGTGACGGGTTGGCGTCTTTAAAGAACTGCGCGCCGGGCAGGTACTTTTTGTAATCGGACAAATCGGAATCGACACTGGCATCACGGATGACAAGTGCCCGGATGAATACGACCAATTCGGTTTTCTGGCCAGCGTCATTGCGATAGCTGACCGCATCACCGAATATTGGTATCCGAGACAAAATTGGCAACCCGTCCCTATTAGTCTTAAAGCTATCTTGCATCAAGCCGCCGAGTACTGCAGTTTGCCCGCTAGCCACGCGCATCATTGCTTCGAATTCACGCGTCTGAATTTGCGGGACGCGGTTCTGTACTCCGTCGCGTCTTACACCTTGTGCGTTCACTTGGGCCAGCAAGTCCGGATTTGGATCGTTCACAAATGACGTGATGCGCGTAACACTCGGTCGAACACTAAGATTGATAATGTCATTTTCGCTAATTTGCGGCGTGACAGACATGATGAACCCCTCAGGCACGACCTGCGGTGTGGTGTTGTAAGAGACGATTGCTGCTTGGCCTGCCACTGCTCCCGGCGTAACCGTAGATTGCACGCTGAAATAAACCCTGTTTTCGACGACACGCATCACGGCAGTCTGATTGTTCAATGTCATGATTTTTGGACTGGAGAGCACACGCGTGTTGCCAAACGAGTTGAGCAATTTTAGGCTGCTGCTGATATCTCCCCCTACGGCAGCATTTGGATTACGGTAACCAAGCGAAAAGAATGGCGTCGTACTACCAGTCAAAGGCGTAGGTTGTTGAATCCCACCAGTGAAGTTTTGTTTGATGGTGTAGCCCAAGCCCTGCAGGCCTAGTGCAGACCAATCGACGCCAGATTGATACTCGTCATTTAGCGTGACTTCAACGACGGTAGCTTCTATCAACACTTGGCGACGTGCCGAACCGGTTATTTGTTCAATAAACTCGCCAACTTTTTCGTGTTGCCGCGAGGTGGCGCGAATTGCCAGCGTGCCCGTCTCCGGATTCATAATGACCGACGCCGCTTCGCGAAAAGTCAGGGTCTGCGTCGCGCCCTCCTGTGCAGCAGCTTGTTCTGCCACACCTGTCCCCGTGGTGGTCGTTTGGCCGGTTTGAGCGGCGGTGCGACGCTGCGTAGCGGTCTGTGGGCGATTGCCGGCGGTCACACCTTGCGAACGCGATTGCGTGAATGTTTCGGAACTGCCTTCAGGTAGTAACTTGTCGGTTTCGCGCAGCATATCCTTAATGTTGGCTGTGAGCGTTTCCCAGAATTTGTTCTTGCTGGTATTTTCAATTTTCACAATCGAACTGTTTTGTCCCGCTCCGCCGCCCGCCGCACCGCCCGCCGCACCTGTGCTGGGACCAACGACTTGCGTCTGCACACCGATAGAACTGGTCGAGTCGCGCTGCATGTTGACGTAATCTACCTTGTAGATTTTCAGATATGGCGAATCGGCCTTGACCACGATATTCGGGCCATCGACTTCCCAGCGCACGTCGACCTGTTTTGATACGCGCGTAAGAATCTGTTTTAAGGTCTGATCAATGGCGTTAAGCGTGACGCGCCCTTTGATATCAGGGTGAATGTCAATATTGACTTTGGTATCGCGACTGATGGCGAATAGTAATTCCTGTACCGGAACGTCGTTGACCGTCACCGAATACTTCACTTCATCGACACGCGCCATCGGCGGCGGCGGCAGCGGTACCTGACGAACAGTTTGGGGCACGGCGGATGGGGCATTCATGCCGCCGGGTGCCTTTGTGT
>JANNRY010000497.1:0-1696 GCA_031401935.1 Betaproteobacteria bacterium
GGCCGGGCGTTTTTTTGAAATCTCCATCCATCGAGAGGTAGGACGCAGCACTCAATGTGGATTGCTATACTGTTCGTATTTACAGCCTTCTCGGGAATTGCCATTTCATGTTTCAAGCTGCTGCGGTGGACGCATCCAACAAAACCATTTTTTACGCTGACCTCAACAAGCAACTTGGCGGATTGCTTAGTGGTGAGCGCGATTTCATCGCCAATGCCGCCAATCTGTCGGCACTTATTTTTCTGATGCTGCCTGATTTAAATTGGGCGGGCTTTTATTTAATGCGCGGCAACGAGCTGATCCTCGGTCCGTTTCAGGGCAAACCGGCGTGCGTGCGTATTCCCGTGTTACCGCGGCCAAGGGGCGTTTGCGGCGCGGCGGCTTTCGAACGCAAAACGCAGTTGGTTGCCAACGTGCACGATTTTCCCGGCCATATTGCCTGCGATTCGGCGTCGAACGCTGAAATCGTGGTGCCGTTGATTGTGAACGACAAGCTAATCGGCGTGCTCGATATCGATAGCCCAAAACTGGAACGGTTTGATCGCGATGATCAGGCCGGCATCGAGCAATTGGTAAAGACTTTTCTCGATATGACTGATACGTCAGGCAAGTGATTTTCACCGGGGTCAATCAACATGGTGTCACGCCGGCATCTGCTTAAATCCATCGCCGCATTGCCAGTGGCAAATGCCGCGTCTGCTTTCGCAGCGAGCGGGCCCGTGCTGACGTCTGCGCCGCTGGCGGGACACTTCACCCACGATAGCGTGCGTCTGTGGCTGCAGGCGAACGAGGCAACCAAGGCGACCATCGCGTGGTGGCCCGAAAAGGACACGGAAACCGACGCCCGGAAAATTGAGCTGTCACTCGTGGAGAAGACCGCATTCTCGGTAATCGCAACACTTGCCGGATTGAAACCGGGCACACGTTACCGCTACACCATTGCTCTCGATGGCAAGCCTACTGGAGCGGTGCGCACATTTCGCACCGCACCGGCGATCAATACCGCACCGGCAGGTTTCCGTGTTTATCTCGGCTCCTGTGCCTATAGCGAAGCGATGTCGCCGAGCGGCAACCCTTACGGTGATGAATTCCATATCTTCGACACCATCGCAGGCAGGATGCAAGCCGACAACCTGCCGCACTTCATGTTGTGGCTGGGTGACAACCTCTACTTTCGGCCGAAAGGAAAATTCCTCAGCGAAGCGGACTTCGACAGTGCCGAGCGCATGGCAGCGCGCTATCGCGAGGTGCGCGAGAAGGACATGTTTCAAAAACTGTTCGCGGCCACGCATCACTACGCCATTTGGGACGACCACGATTACGGCCCTAACGATTCCCACAAGTCGTTTCGTTTCAAGGATGATGCGTTGCGATTGTTCAAGCAATATTGGCCGAATCCGGAAATGGGATCAGCGAATTTACCGGGCACATGGACATCGTTTACGCATCAGGATGCCGCGTTCTTTTTTCTCGATGATCGTTACTACCGTGACGACGAAAAAGCGGAGCCGAGTGCAGGCAAGGCGATGTTCGGGCCTGAGCAACTTGCATGGCTAAAAAAATCACTCGCGAACTCAAAAGCCGCCTTCAAGCTGGTCTGCAACGGCAGCCAATTGCTGAGCGAGGACGAGAACGGCAATCACTCGGGCTGGCATAACTACCAAGCCGAACGCGATGCGTTTCTCGCGTGGCTGGC
>JANNRY010000498.1:0-5123 GCA_031401935.1 Betaproteobacteria bacterium
CGTGCCGCTGACTTCGACGATGCGTTGACGCAGCCGCCCGCTTTCGCCCGCGTCGGCGAGCAGATTTTCCGACAGCAGGGCGTGGAGGTTGAAGAAGGTGAAGGAATTGAAGCCGATGTCTTCGGCCTGCTCAACCAGCAACTCAATGGCGGCCTTGTGATTCAGGATCATCTGCGCTTCACGGCGATCCTTGCCCGCTGCGGCCTGGCCGAGTTCGATGAGATTCTGCGTGTCGAGTCTGGTGTAGGTATTGCCTTCGAGCCGGCTCGAAGCCCAGGACAGGTCGATCAGCAGGCGTCCCAGAATATCGCGCGCATAGGTGCCTGCTGGTCGCTCGCCGTCGGGGGAGCGTCCGATGTTGTGCAGGTGCTCACGAATTTCCGGGGGGAGGTAGCGAGTTTCGTTGGGGCGATACGTCTCCAGCAATTCACGGTCATATCCCACGGGCTTCCGGCCTTGAATGGGTTGACGGACATAAGCCCTGATGTCCGCGCCTTCGGGTGAAGTAGGAACATAGACTTCAACCATTGGTGATCCAAATGCTTCCGCAGAGGCTATGCCTTGCGGTTTAATGGTGTGAACGGCCTCACGTCCGCGATATTTGAACGCGCGTCCTTCCCCCTCGGCATGAAAGCGCTGCTGCGCCACAAGCGAAGCTAGGCGGCGTTGCAGGCTGCGGCGACTGACGATATCAGCCAGTACGGTATGCAGGGCGTCGATGCCGACGCCATCAGGGTGCCGGGCAATCTCGGCCTCAATCCGTGCAGTCAAATCCTCAGAAAGTTTTTTTGGCATGCGTCACCTTTTATTGGCGCGTAATTGGGTTGTGCGCGCCAATAAAATAGCCTTATTGGCGCGATTTGTCAAAGTGCGCGTCATTATGAGGCGCGATAACCGGGTATCGCGCCAAAAATCGTGCCAGATCCAGGCCGTCGAGGGTTTCGACCAAGGCGTTCGAAATATTGCGAAAGACTGAAAGACTGGGATTAAATTGATTTCCACGGCCCCAGCAGGAACTGCGCGAACTCGCGCTATTGCGCAGACACTAGCACCGGCGCGCCTTCTGGCAACATTTATGCCTGCAACGCCCGCCAATGCTAGTGTTTCAACACTCTGCGGCGCGGGCGTTGCCTGCGTGATACTCTAATGGTTGCATCTCAAAACAACCAATATTTGGAGGCACTCATGGTTTCAAACGCAAAATCTCGCCTTGGTCTCAAGGCATTCGCATTCGTAGCCGGGGCCGCGCTGATCGCAGGCGGCATGGCTGGCGCCAGCACATCGGCTGTGGCGCAGCAATCAAAATTCATCACCGTCGGCACTGGCGGCATCGTTGGCGTCTATTACCCATTGGGCGGCGCGATTTGTCGCTTCGTCAACGCCAACCGTAAAGATCACGGCCTCCGTTGCACGGTTGAATCCACCGGCGGCTCGGTGTTCAACATCAATGCCGTGATGGGTGGTGACATGGACATTGGCTTCGCGCAGAGCGACACGCAGTATTACGCGATGACTGGTGCGGGTGCTTTCAAAGACAAACCACAGCCAAAGTTGCGCGCGCTGTTTTCCGTCTATCCTGAATTGCTGACGCTGGTCGCGCGGCAGGATGCCAACATCAAATCCTTCGCCGACATCAAAGGCAAACGCGTCAATATCGGCGATCCTGGCTCCGGCACGCGCGGCACCACCGAACTGGTGATGGGCGCGCTCAATATCAAGAAGGAAGATTTAAAGCTCGCCAGCGAATTGAAATTCGTCGAAATGGCCCCCGCACTGTGCGATAACAAAATCGACGCGTTCACATTCGTGGCCGGTCATCCAAATGCGATTTTCCAGGAAGCCGCAACGTCATGCGCGTCCAATATCGCCACCGTCGTTGGTCCGGGCGTGGATAAATTGGTGAAAGACAATCCGTTCTACGCCAAAGCCAGTGTGCCCGGCAAAATGTACAAAGGCACCGACAACGCGCAAGCAACGTTTGGCGTGCTGGCGACGATTGTTGCGAGTGCTGATTTGCCTGAGCAAACCGCGTACATCATCACCAAGGCGGTATTCGACAATCTTGACGACTTCAAAAAATTGCATCCAGCAGTAGCTAACATCACCAAGGAGCAGATGCTTGAAGGCAACACGGTGCCGTTCCATCCGGGTGCCATCAAGTATTTCAAGGAAAAAGGTTTGATGAAGTAAGGGTTTTGATTGGTTGAAAAAAAGGGCGCCTCGCGGTGCCCTTTTTATTTGCCGACGTTGTTGGCAAACACATCACATCAAAAAAACCGTCATTTCGGCCGAAGGGAGAAATCTGCTTTTTGCGGCGTAAAAGAACAAGCAGATTTCTCCCTTTGGTCGAAATGACAGCAAATGAGAGCGTGATGATTTGCGGAGATGGCGTTTATCCAATCACCGCATCCACCGCACACTTCAACCGCTCAACAATCATGTCGAGCTCCGAATCGTTGACTATAAACGGCGGTGCCAGCATCACGTGGTCACCTACGCGACCATCGACGGTCCCGCTTGAGGGGTAACAGCACAGCCCACGCGCCATTGCTTCGGCCTTCAGTCGAACACTGATTTTTTTTGCAGAAGCAAACGGCGTTTTGGACTCGCAATCCTGCACCAGTTCCACGGCCTGAAACAATCCGCGACCGCGGATATCACCGACGTGCGGATGTTCCGCAAAGGCCGCCTGCAAACGCTGCGTTAACCCCGCACCTTGACGCTTCACGTTATCGAGCAACTTATCCCGCACGATCACCTGCTGCACCGCCAGCGCTGCTGCCGCACCCATCGGATGCGCGAGATAGGTGTGGCCATGCTGGAACGCGCCGAGGCCCTGTTTGATCGCCTCGACAATTTTCTGCTGCACCAGCACCGCACCAATCGCCTGATAGCCGCCGCCCAAGCCCTTGGCGATGGTCATCAAATCCGGCGCAACACCCTCCTCCGTGCAAGCATGCAGGCTGCCAGTGCGGCCCATGCCACACATCACTTCATCGAGAATCAGCAGCACGCCATAGCGATCACAGACTTCGCGCACCCGTTTGAAATAGCCCGGTACCGGCGTGATGCATCCCGCACTCGCACCACCGACGGTTTCAGCGATGAAAGCAATTACCTGATCCGCACCGAGCCGCTGGATGGTCTCATCGAGCTCCCGCGCCAGCCGTTCGCCGTATTGCACTGGCGTTTCATCGACACGTATTTCGCGGTATTCATAACAAGCCGACACATGCGTGGTGCGAATCAGCAGCGGCTCGAACGGCGCGCGATTCCATTCACGCCCCGTCACCGCCAGCGCACCCAGCGTATTGCCGTGATAACTCTGGCGACGCGCGATGAGGTGTTTCCGTTGCGGCTGGCCAATGTCGACAAAATACTGCCGCGCCATTTTCAAGGCCGCCTCGACCGCTTCCGATCCATCGCACACAAAATAGGCGTGGCTGATGCCTGCTGGCGCACTCGCGACCAGCGTTTCGGCTAGCGTCTCGGCGACCTCGGTAGTGAAAAAACTGCTGTGCGCGTACGCGAGCTTGTCCAGTTGCGCGCGCACGGCCGCCAGTACGTCGGGGTGGCCGTGACCTAGGCACGATACCGCCGCACCGCCAGAGGCATCGATGTATTTGCGACCATTGCTGTCATAAAGGTAAACGCCTTCGCCACGCACAGCCACGGGCAGGTTGATGGCAGGATTGCGTTGGAGGATGCGAGTCATGGGGTTCCTGTGTTCCTATGTGCGTGCTGTTTTGCGATCGAATATTTTCCGCTATTGTTGGCGGGTGCATGAAAGATGATAGCCTCGTCGCATGCATCGGGCGCAACCAATGCCATGATTTCACACCCAAGGGAAAAACAATGCGCGCAGAAAGCACCGCGGACCAACCCAATCAGGCGCTGATCGATCAAGTCCTCGCCGCCGAATCCGGCGCGCGCAATCCAACGGGCTTTACCAAGCACCTCATCGTTTTTCTCGCGGTGGCGTGGTCGTTGTTCCAATTGTGGATTTCCTCACCAGTGCCGTTCTGGGTGTCGGCTGCCGTGCCCGTATTGCAGAAATTCGTAATGTTCAACGACACCATGGCACGCTCAATCCACCTGAGCTTTGCAGTGTTCTTGGTCTTCCTTGCCTATCCCATGTGGAAGAAAAGTCCGCGAAGCTACGTGCCGATTGTCGATTGGCTGCTCGCATTCGTCGCCGTATTTTGCGCGAGCTACCTGTTTACTTTTCACGACGAACTCTCCACGCGCCCAGGCCGACCCACCACGCTCGATATCGTGGTTGCCTTCGCTGGCGTAGTGACGTTGCTGGAGGCCACCCGTCGCTGCCTCGGCAAGCCGATGATGATCATGGGCGTCGTATTTCTGGTCTATATGTTCGCAGGCCAGTACATGCCGGACATGATTGCCCACAAGGGCGCATCGATTTCGCGCGCAGCTTCACACCAGTGGCTCACCACCGAAGGCGTGTTCGGCGTGGCGCTTGGCGTGTCCACCAGTTTTGTTTTTCTTTATGTGTTGTTCGGTGCCATGCTCGATAAAGCCGGTGCTGGCAATTACCTCACCCGCGTGGCGTTCGCATTGATGGGCCATATGCGAGGCGGGCCGGCCAAGGCGGCAGTGCTGTCGTCTGGATTGAACGGCATGATTTCTGGCTCATCGGTCGCCAACGTGCTGACCGGCGGCAACGTCACCATCATGCTCATGAAACGGGTCGGTTATTCACCGGTAAAGGCGGGGGCCATCGAGGTGGCATCATCGAGCAACGGCCAGATCATGCCGCCGGTGATGGGCGCGGCCGCATTCCTGATGGTCGAGTACGTGAACATTCCGTACAGTGAAATCATCAAGCATGCTTTCCTGCCCGCGATCCTCGCCTATTTGTCGTTGTTCTACATCGAGCATCTGGAGGCGCTTAAGGCAGGCATGATCGGCTTGCCGCGCCGCATTTCGCCGCTCAAGGGCCGCATGCTGGGCTGGCTGGGAACGATCGTCGGCACCCTCATCATCGTGCAGATTTCACTCAAGCTCACCGAATGGATTCCGCAGATATTTGGTGAGGCGGCAAGCCTGATCGTCGGTGCGATGGTGGCGATTATTTACGTTGGGCTGGTTTGGTATTCGGC
>JANNRY010000499.1:0-6447 GCA_031401935.1 Betaproteobacteria bacterium
GGCTGATCGCACGTGAAGTCGAACGCGTCGATTCTGGCTATCGCTCTGCCATGAGTGTGCAGTCGTCGCTGGTGATGCATCCCATCCACGCCTACGGCAACGAAGCACAGCGTGAAAAATGGCTACCAAAACTGGCCACAGGCGAACTGGTCGGTTGCTTCGGCCTTACGGAGCCCAATGCAGGTTCAGATCCTTCTTCGATGGAGACACGTGCGAAAAAAGTGGCCGGTGGCTATCAGTTGCACGGTGCCAAGATGTGGATCACCAATTCACCGATTGCGGACGTATTTGTCGTCTGGGCGAAAGATATGTCGGATGGTGAAGTCATTCGCGGCTTCGTGCTGGAAAAAGGCATGAAGGGTTTGTCGGCACCAAAGATTGAAGGCAAGTTTTCGCTGCGCGCATCAGTCACGGGCGAAATCGTGATGGACGACGTATTCGTGCCGGACGAAAACCTGCTGCCGAATGTGAGGGGCTTGAAGGGGCCGTTCGGATGTCTGAATAAAGCGCGTTACGGCATTTCCTGGGGTGCGATGGGTGCGGCAGAATTCTGCTGGCATGCCGCGCGCCAGTACACGTTGGACCGCATCATGTTTGGCAAGCCGCTCGCAGCGACGCAACTGGTGCAGAAAAAACTGGCTGACATGCAGACTGAAATTTCACTGGGACTGCAAGGCTCGCTGCGGGTGGGTCGTCTGCTCGATGAGGGACGCGCAACGCCGGAGATGATATCGCTCATCAAACGCAATGGCTGTGGCAAAGCGCTCGATATCGCCCGCGTAGCGCGCGATATGCACGGCGGTAATGGCATCAGCGATGAGTATCACGTGATCCGTCACATGATGAATCTGGAAGCCGTGAACACTTACGAAGGCACGCATGATGTGCACGCGCTCATCCTGGGGCGTGCGCAAACGGGCCTCAATGCCTTCGGCTCCTGAATTCATGAAAGTATTTTCAGGTTCGAAGGCTTAGCCATGGCGCAAATCGACGCAGCACAGGGCGGCAAGATTCTGGCGGTGGAAAGTGCGTCACAGGATATTTTTGCGCTCATCGGCAAGGCTGAAAATATCGAGCAGGCGGCGGTCGCCATGCAGGCGATGTCGCATCCGTTGCGCATCAAGATTCTGTGCCTGCTCTCCTCGGGCGAAATGATGGTGCAGGAAATCACCGACGCCGTCGGTTCCACGCAGAGCAATATCTCGCAACATCTCGCCATACTGCGGGCTTGCGGCATGATTCATTCACGCAAGGTTGCCACCAAGGTTCTCTATCGCATCGAGGATGCGCGCATCCTTAAAATGATCAGTTTGACGCGCGATATTTTTTGCGGCGTTTGAAGAAATAACTATTCAGAAAGCTGCAAATGGATTTTCGTAGCGATACCGTTACCCGCCCAACGGCCGCAATGCGCGAGGCGATGCGAAACGCGCCTGTCGGCGATGACGTGTATGGCGAAGACCCGACTGTCAATGCGCTTGAAGAAAAAGCTGCCGCGATGTTGGGGTTTGAAGCGGCACTTTATGGCATTAGCGGCACGCAAACCAATCTGCTCGGACTGCTCGCGCATTGCGAGCGCGGCCATGAAGTGATCGTGGGCCAAATGGCACACACGTATCGCTGGGAAGCAGGCGGAATGGCGGTGCTTGGCTCGATCCAGCCACAGCCGCTCGATCAACGCGTCGACGGCACCATGGATTTGGCTGCAATCGAAGCGGCGATCAAACCAGATGACGCGCACTATGCGATCACGCGCTTGATTGCGCTAGAAAACACCTGGGGCGGTAAAGTGCTTCCCGCTGATTACGCGCCGAAAGTAAAGGCGCTGGCGAATAGGCATGGGCTATCCACACACCTTGATGGCGCACGTTTGTTCAACGCAGCAGTTCATAGTGCATCATCAACGGGCACGGCAATCGACGCGGCGAAAGAGATTTGTCGCTCGTTCGATTCGGTCTCAGTGTGTTTGTCCAAAGGCCTCGGTGCACCCGTAGGTTCACTCTTGCTGGGCAGCAAGCCGCTGATCGCCAAAGCACGGCGCATGCGCAAGATGATCGGTGGCGGCATGCGACAGGCGGGTGTGATTGCGGCAGCGGGAAGTTATGCGCTTGATCACCATATTGAACGTCTCAAGCTGGATCACGACAATGCGGCCCTGCTGGCAAGTGGCTTGGTCGAGTCCTCAAACGGGCAATTAAAAATCGACACGCCGCAAACAAATATTTTGTGGGCCGACGTACCCGCGCCCTTATTCGATGCCTTTAACGCACACCTGAACTCGCACGACCTACTAGTCTCGGGCGCCTACGGAAAACAGCGTTGGGTCACGCATCTGGATGTCTCGCGCGACGACATCAGCCGCGCGCTGGAGATCGTCACAGCGTTCTTTGCTAAAAACGACAAACTCTAGCGCTGGCGGGCCTTTCAGGCTATTTTCTGCTCACGATGCCCGTCAAATCTAGATCTACGTATTCTAATTGCAACTAAGCGGCGCGCATCTTAGTCGCCGATTTCGCGGTGTTTCTGCCGACCCAGCGCTCAAGATCGGCAACCGCGTCCGACAAATCAAGCGTTGCGCCGAGCAACCGTTCTTCACGGCGCAGCTTGGCGGTGCGCTTGAAGAGGCCGTGATCGAGCGTGCGTTTTTCATCACGCAACACATCGAGATTCATCGTGATGCCGTATTTTTCGAGAATCGGTTCGAGTTCAAAATGGCGTTTCAATAAATCCTGACGGGTCCGCTGGTAAGCGTGTTCGCATACTTGTCGGCGTGTGGCGTAGCTGAAGATATTGGTAAAAAACATTTCGGCGTCGTCGCTGCGTGGCTCAAACAAAACCACGTCGGCATTTTTATATTGCGTCACGTAATTGGCCAGACTCACGTGCATTCTTGAGTGAATGACAGCGCGATAGGTCTGCGCGAGCACCGCTGGTAATCCACCCTCGACGAGTTTTTTCATATGCGACTGCTGGTTGGCACCGGCACGGCTTTTTGCCAGATTCGCATCGAACGGCACCAGCGGATTCACACAGAGCACCAATTGCGCGCCGGCCTCCAGCGCCACCGAGGCGTTTAATGTTTTCTTCAACGCGCCATCGACGTAATAGCGGCCCCCAATACGCACCGGCGGAAACAGGCCCGGCAATGCAGCACTTGCCTGCACCGCTTTGGAGATAGGTACGTGGTCAAGTCCGGGGCCACCGAAACGCACCGACTCGCCGGTGTCCAGATCAGTCGCAACCGAAAATAACTGGTGTTTGAGTTTGCGAAAATCGTCCGTGCGTCCGGGTTCATTAAATACTTTGCGCAAGAATTCACGGATCGCGTGATTATCAAACACACCAGTCGGCAGCGCCTTGCCGAGGATGCCGAAACTTCCCATCAGGCTACCCGACAAAGGCCGCGAAACATAATCCCAAATCGCCTTTGCCGCCAAGCGTGGCACCAGTTTTGCGCTACGCCAGTATTCACGCGTGGCGGGGCGCAAAAATACTTCAGGTTTTAGCGCACCGGTTTTTTTGTCCGTGGCTTTGTTTTCAATGAACAGGCGATAAATTTCAGCCGGTGTCAGTTGATTGGCGAGCCCGGCGGTAATGAAGCTGCCGGCCGATACGCCGACGTACACATCGATGTCGTTGAGATTCAAGCCTTCAAGCGCTTCATCCAGCGCCATCAGCACGCCGATTTCGTACATGGCCCCGAGTGGCCCACCGCCTGCCAGCGCGAGACCGATTTTTTTAGCCGGTGTAGTGGGTTGAGGCGATTTTTGCGGACGACGTTGGCGTTGCTGGCTGGGCTTACTCAAGCTCACTCCGAATTATTGTGTTGCTGTTTTACGTAAAAATGGGGAATATCAATCGATATTCCCCATTTTGCTACTGTTTGCCGCCAGCTTCCAAACACATCAGGAAGGGACTGCAAAAATCACGCGCGAACACCACGCTTGTTCAATTGCGCCAGCGCTCTTTGCAGATCAGCCATGCGTGCTTGCAGTTCGCGCACGTTTTGGCTCGATGGGATGCCGAAGGTGTTCAATGTCTTGGCAACACGGGCTTCAAAAACGTGCTCAAGCTTGGTGATGCCGTCTTTGGCGTTGGCCATTGTCGTATTCACGGTGCCTTTGACGTTTTTCTTGAATGCTTTTTCCGACTTTGCCGCAAGCGCCTTGATTTCTTTAGTCACCTCCAGCGCTTTCGCTGTCGCAACGGCTTCAGCGTTGGACTGGATTTTTTTGCCTTCGCGAACAAACAAGTTGGCTTTCTTGGCAAATGCCTTCGCAGTGTCATTGCTGAAACCGCTCAATCGACCGGATTCGCGCGAGATAACGTCGACCATACCACCGTAGATTTTGGTGCTCTGAACCTTCACGCGCTTCTGCATGCGCTCGGCTGCACCCAAACCAGCTAAAACTGCTTTTTTAACTGGATTGACATCGACAGCAACCTTCGCCGTTTTGGTGACTTTGCGTGCGACTGTTTTGGCGCGTGTTTTGCTCTGTGCGACTGCTTTCTTTACGACTCGTTTGGTGGCCATGTTGAACTCTCCTGTGAATGATTGATTTGGTGATGGCTAAGTTTATGCACACGCATTAGAGCAATCACACTAAACATTCAGTCAATAAAAAAGCGAACTCAAATGCGGCAGTGCAACATATGACGACGTAGTCAAAAATCTTGCGGCACCCGCTTAACCTCCGCCTTGCCCGCAGTGTATGATTTCACAGAGGACCAACTCTTGGTCCCAATATAAGAACAACTGCACAACATTCCTTTGGAGGAAACACCACCATGACTTACTTCGTCACTGGCGCTACCGGCTTTATCGGCAAATTTCTGGTCAAAAACCTGCTGAAGCGCGAAGGCACGATCTATGTGCTGGTGCGAAAAAACTCCGTCAAAAAACTCGAAGCGCTATACCCGTGGTGGGGATTGCCCCCATCGCAAAAGCGGGTGGTACCGATTGTCGGTGACCTTGGCAAAGTGAAGCTGGGTGTGGCGGCAGCGGACATCACGAAGTTAAAGGGTAAGGTAAAGCACCTCTTTCACCTCGCCGCGATTTACGATCTTTCCGCCGATGCGGCCAGTCAGCAAACCGCCAACATCGACGGCACGCGTAACGCAGTCGAATTTGCCGAAGCCGTCAAGGCCGGATGCTTTCAGCACACCAGCTCCATCGCTGCCGCAGGCTTGTATGACGGTACTTTCCGCGAAGATATGTTCGAAGAAGCCGAAGAACTCGATCACCCCTACTTCCGCACCAAGCACGACAGTGAAGGCATTGTGCGAAACGAGTGCAAAGTGCCGTGGCGCGTCTATCGCCCCGGCATGGTGGTGGGCCATTCGCAAACGGGCGAAATCGACAAGATCGACGGCCCGTATTATTTCTTTAAGCTCATCCAGAAAATGCGCGACACCTTGCCGCAATGGATGCCGACCATCGGCATCGAAGGCGGCAAGCTCAACGTCATCCCTGTCGATTATGTCGTCGATGCGATGGACCATATCGCGCACAAAAAGGGACTTGACGGCGAGTGTTTCCACTTGACTGATCCGGAGCCGATGCGTATTGGTGAAATCCTGAACCTGTTCGCCAAAGCCGCGCATGCACCGCAGATGACGATGCGCGTGAATGCAAAGATGTTGAGCTTTATCCCCAGCTACGTGCTGGATGGATTGATGTCAGTAGCACCGGTGCGTCGTGCCCGCAATCAGATTCTCAATGATCTGGGCATTCCAAAAGATGTGTTCAGCTTTATCAGTTACCCAACCAAATTTGATAACCGCGATACCGCCAAAGCGCTGAAAGGCTCGGGAATCAGCGTACCGAAACTCGAAACCTACGCATGGCGCTTGTGGGATTATTGGGAGCGTCATCTCGATCCGGATCTGTTTATTGACCGCACGCTGGAAGGCAAGATCAAGGGCAAAGTCGTGGTCGTTACAGGTGGCACATCAGGCATCGGTGAAGCGACCGCACTGAAACTCTCTGAGGCCGGTGCCAAAGTGGTGATCGTTGCGCGTGACCCTGAAAAAGCGCAGGTAACTCTCGCGAAAATCAAGGAAGCCGGTGGACACGCCAAGTTTTATGCGTGCGACCTCGCCGATCTGGCCAGTTGCGACAAACTGGTCGCTGCGGTCTTGAAGGACTACGGCGCTTGCCATTATTTGGTCAACAATGCCGGTCGCTCGATCCGCCGCGGCATCGCCAACAGCTTCGAACGTTTCCACGATTTCGAACGCACGATGCAGCTCAATTATTTCGGCTCACTGCGTTTGATCATGGGCTTTTTGCCGATCATGATGAAGCAGGATTTCGGGCACATCATCAATATCTCGTCCATTGGTGTGTTGACGCAGTCACCACGCTTCTCGGCTTACGTCGCCTCCAAATCCGCGTTAGACGCTTTCACCGGCTGCGCGGCGTCTGAATTCGTCGACAACCATATC
>JANNRY010000500.1:0-4322 GCA_031401935.1 Betaproteobacteria bacterium
CGTTTTTCTGTACTTTACCCATCGCATTGCGTGGCAAATCGTCGACCAGAAATACGCGTTTGGGTAATTTGAAGGCGGCAAGTTTGCCTTTGATGGCACCCATCACATCGGCTTCAACGAGCGCGGCCGCAGGTTTTTTCACGATCACTGCAGCCACTGCTTCACCAAAATCCGGATGCGGCAGCCCGATAACGGCACTTTCTGCGACACCTACAATTTCATCGAGCAACAATTCGATTTCTTTCGGATACACATTGTAGCCGCCGGAAATCACCAGATCCTTGGAGCGCCCGACGATGGTGACGTAACCATCGGCCTCGATCTTGCCCACGTCGCCAGTCTTGAAATAGCCGTCGGCGGTGAATTCTTCCTTGTTTTTATCAGGCATCTGCCAATAGCCCGCCAGCACGTTGTCACCTTTAACCTGCAAGCCGCCGATGTCGCCGCTAATGCACGCCCTACCCTCGGCATCGACCACGCGCACCGCGAT
Source organism: Betaproteobacteria bacterium (assembly GCA_031401935.1). GTDB lineage: Bacteria > Pseudomonadota > Gammaproteobacteria > Burkholderiales > Usitatibacteraceae > UKL13-2. The sequence goes on from JANNRY010000500.1 coordinate 491, forward strand.
GCCCGGCAGCGGCAAACCCACCGTGCCGCCGCGCCGCTCGCCGATCAGTGGGTTGGATGTGATCATGCCGGTCTCGGTCATGCCATAACGTTCCAGAATCGTGTGTCCCGTGCGCTCAAAAAATGCGTGGAAAGTCTCAGCCAGCAAGGGCGCGGAACCGGACACAAACAAGCGAATCCGCTCGCAGCAATCTTTCGAGAACGTCGGCTCAGCGAGCAGCCTCACGTACATCGTCGGTACGCCCATAAACACACTCGCGCGCGGCAGCGCGGCGATGGTGGCTTCGGCATCGAACTTCGAATGAAACAGCATTTTGCTGCCGTTAAGCAGCGCTGTATGGCACGCCACAAATAACCCGTGTACATGAAAAATCGGTAGCGTATGCAGCAGCACATCACCGGGTTTAAAGCCCCAATACGTATGCAACGTGAGTGCATTCGAGGACAAATTGCGGTGCGTGATCATCGCGCCCTTGCTGCGGCCTGTCGTCCCCGATGTATAAAGAATCGTCGCGAGATCGTTATCGGCAAGATTGGTAATCTCCAGCATGGGCGCGGCGTTCATGGCATTTTCGTGCCAGGAGCCGCACCAGTGCTTGACTTTATCTAAATTATCGTCAACGGCCTCACAGAGCGTGAATTGATGCGCGATGCCATGTTTATCGCAAAGTTGGCGCATCCACGTCTCGCTTTTCGGCTGATGCACCACGACCTTCGGCGTGGCATCGCCAAGAAAATAATCAACCTCACCTTGTTGATAAGCGCTGTTGAGCGGCAAAAACACGGCGCCCGATTGCAAACACGCGAGGTACAAAAACAATGCCTCAGGCGATTTCTCAACCTGCACCGCAACGCGGTCGCCCGGCACCACACCAAGCGCACGGATGAAGCCTGCATAATGCGCCGTCGTCGTTTCAAGCGCCGCGTAGGTATAGATGCTCCCTGTCGCCGTTTCGAGCGCTGTTTGCGACCGATCCTGCGGAAATCGGGATTGGAGCAGCGCGTAAAGATTTGCATTCATCCTAAACAATCCCCAGTTTCAATTCGCGATCCGCCACCCGTGCGACGTTGTAATCATTGAATCCATGTTTCTGCAATGCGGCATCGCCAAGAATACTGGCAATCGCGCGGCCCGGCAGCAATTGGATTTCGGTGCCATACAGCATCGTTACCTGCGACACCGGCGCGCACAAGGCCACGTAAACGCCGCCGCCGAGCTTGCCGAGCACAATGGTTTCGATATGTGTACCAGCCTGCGTCAGCGCGAGCAATGCAGATGCGAGATCTGCCAGATAGGCTGACAGCAAGATGCGTTCATCATCGATGGACGTAGAGTGCGAGTCGCAATCAACCAGCATGTGCAGCGTCGCAGGTTTGCTTGAACCACTGGAATTTGGGGAGAGCATTTTCCACAACACATCCGCCTGCGCCCACGCACGTTCAGCACCCAACATTTTGCCGCCGACAAACCCAGCCAACCCCACCGCGTTGCCATCATGCACCGCCTCACCTGACAGCACGCCGTTTTGCTCACTCAAGCGATAGCCTTCCGGGTACAGCTTGGCCAAATCTTTCCGTTCGATTTTTTCCGGGTTGGTCGTGCTTTTGATCGTTTTCAACTGCGCCAATCTTGCGCCAAGCACAAGATGCCGCTCTAACAGCGCATTGGCAGCATTCTCGGATGATGTTATTGAGCCGGGATCGGCGGCCACCGCCATGACGTCCGCGCCGCCAAGTTTGGCTCTTGCCTCACCGCTTATCGCAGCCATCGACATGGCCAAAAAAATATGATCAAGCGCAGAAATCCCGGCTGCCTGCGCGAGGATCGACGGGCCTGACATCGCCAGCCGCGTATTTTGCGAATACACGCGCAACCCGGCAAGGGCGGCGAGCATGGAGGCGCCACCGAAACAATTCGCGCCGCAATACACCGTCATCTGAACACCAGCAGCCGCTGCATTCAATGCGGCACGATACATGTGCCGGAATGCGCCCAGCGCGGGCAGGCCTTCGGATACGCGCGCACCGGCTGAATCGATGTAAAGAACCAATCCAATCTTCGAAGCCGTAACGACCTTGAACAGGCTCGCTAATTTGTCGCATTCCTTGGCGCCCAACGAACCGCTGGCGATCTTGTTCTCAATGATGGCCAACAATACCGGCACAGCAGCCTTGCCGGTGGCGACAGGCATGCGCCCGCGACCGATGGTGAGATTGCCGGTGGCCTCACCGGTGGCGCTAAATTCGTAGCGTGATTTGAAGAGAGCGAGACACTCGACGGAAAGCATATCCTGACGGCTACCGGCCCAGTTTCATCACGGCAATAATCGATAGCCCGATGGCCAGATTCAGCATCACCATCACGCGGATTTTCTCAAGCTGGGCGGCAGCGGCGGGCCAGTCCTGCGCTTGCACAAAAACGCCAAGGCGCGAGAACGTCGCAGCGCGAAGATGGAAAAAAATCGCCATCATCGCAGCACCCAGACCAATCATCCATTGCCAGGAAAACGGCATATTTTTCACGCCAACCATGACGATCATCGCGCCGCCGGAACCCAGAATAAGCGCGATCGATAACACGACATATTTGAAGAAACGCCCAAGTGCCGCGTGCAACAACGGAATCCGTTGCGGTGGCGGCAATATGGCGATAGCGGCGGGCCGCAGGCAAAACAGCGCGAAAACCATGCCGCCAACCCAGACGACGACGGCCAGCAGATGTACCAGTAACAAGGCGGAATAGAGTGTCATGCGTTAATTCTAACGCCGCCCCGCACAAATCGTCAGGATCGCGAAATGCGCACCAGCTCCTTCACCCGGCAACGGGGGAAGGGGCAGCCGGTTAAAGCATTCACGTTATTGAATTATTGAAATAGCAATGAAATTACACCGCCCGTTGCAACGGTGCCTTCAACGACTCCGTCAGCACATCAAGACTCTCGGACAAATGCGCCTTCGTCTCTTTGTTGCCGGACTTGGCCATGGCAACGCGAATCTTTTGCTGGAGTTGCTGCGCGTTTGCACGTTGCAGACTGCGTGCATCGGCGGGCGTGGTGGCCACCGGACGGATCAACGCATTGACGACACGACGAAGATGTTCGCGTTGCAGATTGCGGCGCAGCGGATCGATGTCGCCACCCGTGTTGAGCTCGCTCCAGATCGCGCCTTGCAGTGTGTCGTAAAGTTCGGACAACGCAAACGCCTGCTTGGCGTTGGTCATCTTGCTAGGCGCATCAAGAATACGCGCTGCCACACCATCGGCCATCAATTGATCGAGCGAGGCGCGCTGCAGTGCCAGCACGGCGCCACTGACACTCGCGTCTGGATTTACAAAGGCAGCTGGATTACCACGGCCACTCACAACACTCATCCAGCGATCAAACTGATCCGGTACCAAACGCGCAACGAACTCAGGTTTGAATTTAAAACTCTCGGTACGGAAGAGACCGTCGGCAATGAGCTTAAGCGCCTTGCGCTGCTTCGCTGCGGGCACTGGATTCAATGCCGCCCGTCCGCTATCGGCATGATCACGCAGGTGCACCACACCACCGACATACTTTCCCGCAACCGCTGTGGCTAGCCCAACCTGCGTGCTTGCGCTGAGGAAGTTGCGACGCAGCAAATCAAACTGCTCGCCTGGTTTCAACTTGCGCTCCTGCAACCTGTCCCACAACTCGCGCGATAAAAGCATCCGCCGCTCCGCAAAAGCCAGCGGGTCAGCACCCGAGTCAAATCGATTCACTTCTGGATCCAGTCCCTCGAACGTGCCGAAACCTGCGTCGATATCGTTGGCAAAGGCCAAGAGCGGCTCGTTGGAACGAGACGCGATCTTG
>JANNRY010000501.1:0-3826 GCA_031401935.1 Betaproteobacteria bacterium
ATGGTGGCCTCGCCCTTGATCGCGGTTTTGCGAAGCTTGGCGTGCAAGCCATTAAGGTTGAGGTTCTGCGTATTGAGGGCGAGCGTGATGCGGTCAAGCACACCGAGCGCTGCGTCATTGCGATAACTTGCGCTGCCGCGAAACTGGCCACCTTCACCGAGGTCGAGGACAAGATCACTCAGATTGAATCGCGTCATGTTGCCAGCAACGCGGGCGCTTGCCGATGTCAGTGGCAGACGTTCCTGATCCAGCGTACCGCGCGTTGCGTTGATGACATTGATACCGCCCTTGAATGTGTGGCCTGTATCAGGTTCCAGTGATGCATCGATTGCCAGCATTGCGTCGGGAAGGCTTTGGCCCAAGCTACGCAAGCCGAGTTTTGGCACCTTCACATTTGCGCGCACCAACGGCTGCGATTTGAAAGGTGCCAATGCAGCAATCACGCTGCCGCCGAAACCACTATTTGCATCCTTGACGGAGAAATTTGCCGCAATGCCAATATCGGAAAGTCTGCCGCTGATCCCTGCCGCGATGCGATATGGCGTTTCTGCGCTTTCCTGCGCAAATGCAATATCACCCTTTATCGCAAAGGGTCGAATGGCATCGAGCGTAAGGCCTGCCTTTGCCGCGCCCCACGGTGTGCCGATGGTGGCGCGTTCAACTTGCCAACGCTTTGAGGCATATTGCACGCCAAGTTCGAGTGATGTGAGCCGCGTGATCTTGTCGGCGTCACGGATTTCAATCACACCGACTTTGACGAGCGGCATCACCAGATTGATTGGCAGCTCCAGCGATGCCGGTTCCTGCGCGGGCGCAGTGGATTTTTTAATGATCTCAACCGTGATGCGCGCAATATTGGCTTGCTTCACATGTAGTGTTTTCGACAGAAACATGGCCGGTTCCCAGAGAATTACACCCTGTTCGAGCACGATCAGTTGATCGAGACGGCGAATTTCAAGTCGGTCGAACGTGAGGCCTTCATAAAGCCCGCCGCGTGCGCCGATCACATTGACCTGGCCTTCGGTGCGACTGGTGAGCTCATTCAGCGCGTATTGCAGCGTCCATTCGCGCCCAGCAAACCACATGAGGCCAAGCACCATCGCCGAGCTCAGCACAGCAAGCCACAGCAAAATTTTGAAGAGGCGGGCACGCATCAGAACGTCACCCCCAATGAAAAATGCAGCCGTGTTTGTCGTACCGCCTGCCCATAAGCCACATCTAGATTGACCACGCCCACCGGGCTTTTCCAGCGCGCGCCGGTGCCGTAGCCATACACGGGTTTCAGATCAGCCGGAATATCTGCCGCATTACCGCCATCGACAAACGCCGCCACGCCCCAGTTGGACCACGTGGAAGACAACCAGTGCACGACCTCGGCACTACCAGTGGCGAGATAACGCCCACCGACCACGGCAGCCCCTTCTCGTACGCCGAGTTCCTGATAGCCATAACCCCGCAGTGACTGATCCCCACCAGCGCGAAACAAAAAATCCGCCGGAATACCGACGCGACCTTTGGCCCCGACGATACCGGCTTCAGCACGCACGATGAGTGTGTTGCTGGACCCGAGCGGAAAGTAGCCCACGTACTTTCCATAAATGCGGCCAAACGGCGTGGTCGTCAAAAAGTTGGTTGGCGCGGCTCCCGCTTGCAGGTTAACGAGGAAGCCCTTTGTTGGTGAAAGCAGATTGTCGGTGCGGCGCAGGGTGAGGCTGTAGTTGGCCAACAGCGTCTGGCTCGATGAGGTGCCCGTGCCGACCTCCTCAGCTGCTTGCCCCGCCTGCAGTGCGGCTGCACCCAGTACATCGCGGCGTTCGCGGCCAAAGGCCAGCGTTACGCTACGTTCAAGTCGCGGCTCGCCCCAAGCGCGGGTGGCACTAATGCCACTGGTGCGCGTGGTTTCGTTCTGGACGTCTTCGCGTTTGAAAAAAGAGGTGACGCTGTCGCGTTTGCCCTCCGCGGTAGTCGGGAAGAGGAAATCAACCAGTGCGGTTTGTTTTTTAGTCTCAACGGTGGCCAACGATTTCAACCGCACACCGCTGTTGAAGATATTCAATCGTTCATAGCTCACCTGCGCGCGCGAGCCGGTGTTGGTGCTGTAGCCGGCACCAAGGCCAATTTTCTGGCGAGTATTTTCCACGATGTTGACAATGATCGGCGCAACACTGCCGCCCAATGAGGTCACATCAGCTTCGGTGCTCACGTCAGCGCGCAGAAAATAACCGGTGTCCAGCAAGCGCTGCTGAAATTCGAGCAGCTTCGCCTGGTCGTATACATCGCCCGGTGAAATGGGATTCAAATTGCTGACGAGCGCCATTGGGTAGCGCTTTAGGCCCGTCACCGTGAGTGTCCCAAATTTGACCGCGGGTCCGCTGTTGACTTCAACCTTCAATACCACTTCACCCGTCTGTACATTGACCTCGGCGCGGCTGTCGGTAATCACCGCTGACGGATAGCGGATCAGGATCAGTTGCTGCAGGAGTTTCCGTTTGGCGGCCTCCCAAGTCGATTGACGGAAAACATCGCCTTTATGCAGCAGCCAGCCCGCTTGCAATTCGTCGGTTGTCGGCGTTTCAGTTTGGGGTGCAGTGCCGAGTGCGCCAGCGAACGAGAGTTGCACATCGCTCACATGCACCAACGCGTTGAGTATTATGCTGAACCGCACAATCCATGTGGTGCCATCGCGTTCCATTTTGACGTCAATGGTTGGCGTGTAGTAGCCCTCGGTTGATACCAGCGTTTCAATCTCAACTTTTGCTTCATCGACCAGACGCTTGAGTTGTGCTTCATCGATCAGCTCGGCGCTGCGCCATTTAATCAGCGATAAATTTTCCAGAATCAGCGCCTTGACATTGCCGGGCGCATCGATCACTACCTTGTAGTCGATCTGTTGCGCCGTCGCCTTCGCGGACATCAGCAGAATGACGATGAGGATGCAATGCAGGATGGTGTAGGCGAGCGATCTCAAGGGGGAATATTGCTTTGCGGCTTTGAGGGAAGAGGAGAGAAACGATAGCCATTGGAGGAACACAAAAGCGTTCGGTTCCATCGTTTCTTGCAGAAGCGGCACTGGCAGGAGTGTACACGGCGCTTGCACGCCGGCAGGACTACACGATACTGAATAATTGGTGAGCTTTTAATAACCCATTGCCGTTCGCCCCCGGCTTCAAGCATGCCGGGGCAGGCTCTGAGCGCGTCGACGGATTGGTCGGTCCACCCTGAATCAACGGGCTATTCCATGCGTGCTTCGACAGGCTCAGCACGAACGGGGGTATCGCGATAATTATCACAACATCCAATACTGGCGTACCCCTCCTGTCATTTAACGCCCGCGAACCGCACCAGTGCTTGAGTTTCACTAAATTTCGCAGGCTGACTAATAATCCCCGCCCTGAAACGACTGATACCCGCCGCCATTGCCATTCCCATTACCCGAACGATAGCGCCGCGACGGCGGTGGTGGCGGTAGCATATTAGTCGTCTCGTACTCGAGGTCGACATTAGACGGCGTGAGCCAGCGATATAAATCTTCGAGCAATGGATCGGACACCCGCACGCGCCATTTATCCGGCAGCGTGATCGGCACGACACCCACACCATTGTCGTAACGAATATTGATCACGCAGCTATCGGGCTGGTTGGCCACGTGCTGCGAAAGTATCTGCCGCAATTTATTGCTGTCAGCCTGGCCGTTCATGGACAGCGTCATCGAACGCACATAACGACGTGCGTCTTCGATACCCAACATCTCATCGACGATCACGCGCATGCCGCCTGAGAAGTCGTCGATGCTCACGGTGCCGCGAATGATGAGCGGCTGGTCGTC